>JBDSAM010000301.1:0-2881 GCA_039922135.1 Blastocatellia bacterium | reverse complement strand
AAGCGCACACGCGTTAAAACCTGTGATTCGCAACCGGCGATAATCGGCGTACCAGTCACCGTCTTTGAACTGAGTGTCGCGCAATTGATGCTTCACACGTTCAATGACTTCGCGCTGTTCATCCTCGCTCAGCGCCGTTAGGCGAGGGCCGCGAAACATCCTGATCCAGTTTTCCAGGCCGTCTTCACCGCCGTCAAGTTTCGTCGGGCGATCAAACAGAATGGCGCTGGCGACTTCAATGCCGTGTTTTTCCAGCAATGGCGTGTACTGGCCAATGCTGGGGAAGTAGTTCGTCGCTTTGATTTTGACCTGGCGGACTTCGCGGATGGATTGCTCCAATGCCGAAGCGATGTTCGCGATATTACCTTTGCCACCGAATTCAACAACGAACCTGCCGCCGGGTTTCAACGCCCGCGACATACAGATAACAGCGTCTTCGGCCCGTTCGACCCAATGCAGTGCGGCGTTAGAAAAGATCGCATCGAACTGTTCAGCGAAAGAAAAGTCAGCGGCATCAGCAATAACGAAATTGATTTCCGGATAAGCCGCGCGCGCCGTTGCGATCATCTCCGGCGAACTGTCTAATCCTGTTACCTGCGCGCCGGTCGCAGCTATCATCGCGGTCAACTGGCCCGCGCCGCAGCCTACGTCCAGGATTCGCTCGCCCGGCTTGGCGTCAAGCAGCGCGAGCAAATCCTCGCCGTATTTGAAAACGAAGGCGTGCTTCTGATTGTAAAGCTCAGAATCCCACTTCATCGTGTTTGAGCCGGTCAATATCGCGACCGGTAGAAAGCATCCCTTGCTCGACGCGCCGCTCCCTACCGGTCGCGGTACCGACTTAAGCGTATAGCGGCGGCACTTCGACACCGACGATGCGCAAATAGGTGTAGAGCTGGCCGCGATGATGAACTTCGTGCTCGTTGGTGACGTTCAGGAACGCCCCGCGCGACATTGCCTTGTCCGGGCCGAAGGGAGCAATCTCTTCATCCAACTGCTCTGGCGTCAGTGCGGCGACCTTTGCCACGCTCTCTGCGTGCGATTTGTTGAAGGCTTCGATCATCGCCGCCGTGTCATTGATCTCCGCTGGCCATTCTTTGGGAAAAGCGCCGGTTAGCGCGGCTTCGGTCAATCCCCACTCGGCCATCCACAGATGATTCATCAGCTTGCCCAGCGTCATTGCCGATTCGCACGGCTTCCAGTCGTATTTGTCATTCGGTGCAACAGCCATCAGCGCTGCTGATTGTTTCTGAATGCGATTCCAGTTTTTGATGTACGAGTCTATGTTTTCAGCCATGGGTGCTCCTTTTTGTGATTATGGTTTGTGATTATGGTTTTTGTGATTGTGGATTGCGCAATGCAGATTCGACTGAGGCTGCCAGCCTGTCCAATCCGCATTTTCGAATCAGTTGAGTTCACGCAGCACGACGCGCGCCGGAGCGCCGTCGCCGTCTTTGATCTTCAGCGGCAGACAAATCAATTCGTAATCGCCGGGCGGGACATCGCGCAGTGCCAGCCCTTCGACAATGATGACGCCTGCGCCCAGCAGCGTCCTGTGCGTTGCGGGTTCAATGAAGTTGAACTTTTCAACGGACAGATAATCTATGCCCACCAGCCGCACGCCATGTTCGACCAGCACGCGGGCTGCTTCGGGCGCGATGTAAACGAAATCTTCGCGGAACTCTTTTGCCTCTTCGATTGGAGGCCAGAAATCAGAGTTGCGAGTTTTGAACAGCAGGCGCGTTGCGCCCGCCAGGTCGCAAGCCGCTAGCACGACGGCATCAATGACATTTGCCTCACCAACATCCACCACTCTGGCTATGCCAATTAAAACATCCAGCGGCAACTGGTCGAGCGTTGCCGCTCCGGCGATAAAGTGCGACGGCGGATCTACATGAGTGCCGATGTGGGTGCTGCAACAAAGTTTCGTGACGTTGGCAATGTCGCCCCGGTCAAGCGACATGACGCGCTCCAGTTCAATTTTCGGGTCGCCAGGATAAACGGGAAGCGCAGTCGAGATTGGGACAGTGACATCGTAAAGATTCATCTTCAAACGTTCCCCGGCGCTATCCGGCGGCGGGTTTGGGGGATTGTCGGTATTGAGATTTAAGTTGATTTCGCTAGACCTCTGAAAGCGGCGGGAGTATAGGAACCGTCATTTGCCTTGTCAAATTTTGCCCCTGACGGTGTAAGCTTGGCGCTCAATTGAATCAGTACAAGGAGTGGTAGCGACCTGATGACTCGAACAACAGATCGCTACCACTCCCTTCACATTCACTGGCCAGACACAGGACATTATGGAAAAAGAACTGGAAGTTGCGAGGCGATTGGCGCGCGAAGCCGGTGCCATTCTGATGGAGTTTTATCGCGGCGAGACCGAGGTGAAGTGGAAGGGATATGACGACCCAGTGACAGCCGCCGACCAGGCCGCCAACGAGATGCTGGTGCGCGAACTGAAACGGCACTTTCCCCAGGATGCGATTCTTTCGGAAGAACTGCCGGACGATCTGGCCCGGCTAAACTATGACCGCGTCTGGATGGTAGACCCGATGGATGGGACGAAACAGTTTATTGAACGTGTGGACGAATTCGCAGTAATGATTGGGCTGGCTGTCGCGGGCCAGCCGCAGGTCGGCGTTGTTTACAATCCGGCCAACGACCGAATGTATTACGCGGCCCCCGGCACAGGCGCATTCGTCGAGGAGAAATGGACAACCAAGCGGCTGCATGTTTCCGGCGCCAGCGACCCCGCCAAGATGGTCGCGGCCCTAAGCCGTTCGCACCATAACCCCGCCACGGATCACATCCGCCAGCAACTTGGAATTGCGGAAGGCATTCGTTCGGGCAGCGTTGGACTGAAGCTGGGGTTGATTGCTGAAAGCCG
>JBDSAM010000300.1:0-5101 GCA_039922135.1 Blastocatellia bacterium | reverse complement strand
TGTCCTTTGCGCCACGCGGCGCGGGACTGAGGGCGCTCAGTTTTGAAGCCAGCCGCGCGACGGCCACCAGTGTGGAACTTGGCCAGTACCGCATCGTTCACTTTGCCACGCACGGCCTGCTCAACAGCGAACATCCCGAACTGTCGGGGCTGGTGCTTTCATTGGTAGACGCTGCCGGCAAGCCACAGGACGGCTTTCTGCGCCTGCACGAAATTTATAATTTAAAGCTGAACGCCGATCTGGTGGTGCTGAGCGCCTGCCAGACTGGATTAGGCAAACAGGTCAAAGGCGAGGGACTGGTCGGTTTGACGCGTGGCTTTATGTACGCGGGCGCGCCGCGCGTGGTGGCCAGTTTGTGGCAGGTCAACGATCTGGCAACGGCGGAATTGATGAAGCACTTCTATCGCGCATTGCTCAAAGAGGGCCAGCGTCCGGCGGCAGCGTTGCGAGCCGCGCAGCTTGAATTACGGAAAGAAAAACGATGGGCGGCGCCTTACTTCTGGGCGGCGTTTGTTTTGCAAGGCGAGTGGCGGTAGCAGCCAGTCAAATCTGGGTGAGAATAATTTTGGCAATCGTCAGGTAGATCAGCAATCCGGTGGCATCCACCAACGTCGTAATCAACGGCGCGCTCAGCACCGCCGGATCAACGCCGAAGCGGTGCGCGGCAATGGGAATGATCGCACCAACCGTCGTTGACCAGACGCAGATGGCCAGGATCGTTGTACCAATCGTCAGCGCCAGGTGCCAATCCTGAGTCACCCAATAAGCCTGCCCGAAAGCGACAAAACCGAGCAGCACTCCGACCAGCATCCCGGTTGTTCCCTCGCGCAATGCAACGCGCCAGGCGTGCTTGACGCCGATTTCGCCCAGCGACAGACTGCGGATAACAGTCATGACAGTCTGCGCGCCCGCATTGCCGCCCGTGCCAATCAACAGCGGAACGAAAAACGTCAGCGCGACGACAGTGGCCAGTTCATTTTCAAAACTGTGTAGCACCTTGCTGGTCAGCGTTCCGGCGACGAACAGAAACAGCAGCCAGACGATGCGTTTACGGACAACACGAAAAATTGGGTTGTCGAAATATGGCCGGTCGAGCGCGCCTGCTTCAACGCCAGCCATCTTCAGGATGTCTTCGGTCTGCTCTTCGATCAGCACGTCCACCACATCGTCCACAGTGACGAAGCCGACTACGCTTTCGTCTTTGTCCAACACGGGCACGGCCAGCAGATTGTATTTGGCGATCTTGTGCGCGACCGATTCCTGATCTTCGCCGGTGTGAACGGTGACGGGCTTGCGGCGCATGACGACGCTCAGGGCTTGCGCCACTTCGGCCATCACCAGGTCGCGCAAGCTGACCGAACCTAGCAATCGGCCATTCGCCGGATCGAGCACATAGCAGGCATAGATGGACTCTTTCTCGCGCGCGACCGAACGAATGTGCTTGAGCGCATCGCCAACCGACATTGCCGGGTCGAGGTGGACGAACTCGGTCGTCATAATGCCGCCAGCCGTGTGTTCGGCGTAGCTGAGCAAATGTTCAAGTTCGGCTTTAACCTCGTTGCTGACTTTGGCCAGCACGCGGCGGCGTTCGGTCAAGCCCATCTGCTGAACCACGTCCGTGCGTTCGTCGGCGGAAAGGCCTTCCAGGATTTGGGCGGCGCGTGCAGGTTCCAGTTTTTCCAGGATCGCGCCACGGCGGGTCATGGTCGGCTGATCAAACAATTCCACGACACGCGACATCGGCAGCATCAGCATTACTTCCGCTGCCTCGATCAGCTTCAACTGATTAAGCAATTCGACCAAATCTTCTGGCGGTAGATCGGCGATCTGTTCGCTGATGCCGACGCGGCTTTCATCCAGCCGCAGATTGATCCGTTCGCGGAGTTGTTCGACTGTCGCCATCCATTCACCTCCCCTCCAAGACAGAGAGACGGAGAGACAGAGAGACGGAGAGACAGAGGGATTTCATAGCGCCCATTCCTCCGGATGAATAATCATATTAACGAGCATTCCCAAAATGGCATCGTACTCCTTGTAAAGTTCCATCCCCACTTCCCGCGACAAATAACCACATTCGACAGAAAATTGAAGCCAAACTTGCGTCTCGGCTGATTCTGCCTCGCTGTCACCAAGTTTACTTATCCAAGCGGCTTGGTATCGCCGCTTGCGCCAAGCTTCTCCAAGGTTGGCGCAGACAGAGCGAGATGAGCGTCGAATCTGATCAATCAATGAGTATTTTTCTTCCTTCGGAAAACTTTTGGTCAACTCGAAGATTTTCATCGCCACCGCGAAAGCCCGTTTGTAGACCTCCAGGTCTGTGTGGCGGCGAATGGTATTTTTACAGCTTTTATCCTGATTCATCTTGCCCCCTTTCTCTCCGTCCCTCTATCCCTCGGTCCCTCTGTCTCTTCCTCTAACGCCTTTCCTCCCACTTTGCTTTCAGCGCATTCATCAAATCAACAAAGCGCAGATCGCAGCGCAGATTGTCCAGCCGGTTGTTGTCGGCGAAGAGCGGATAATTTTCATTGCCCAGGCTGACGGCTTTTTGCAGCCACTGGACGGCGTCATCGCGTTTGTTTTCCATTGCGTAAAGCGACGCCAGCCAGACAGCTACATCGTGATCTGCAGCGGCCGTCGCTTTGACCTGATCAGTAATCACGGCCAACGCTTTATCGTGCTCACCCTGCGCGCTCAAGCACCAGCCGAGCAGCACCTGCAGCGGCTCGAAGTGCGAATGATGATGCATTACCTCTTCGACCAGCCGCTGGCAATCGTCCACACGCCCCATGTTGAAGTAGGTGACAGCCTGAAAAGTTTTGATCAGCGGATGATCCGGTTCGACAGCGCGCGCCTTCTCGAATTCCTTGATGGCTAGATCATATTCGTGACGGTAAGTGTACAGCCGCCCGCGATTGTAACTGGCGATGACAATATCTTTCGGGTTGAGTTCAAGCAGCTTGTCGTATTGCCGCAGCGCCTTGTCATACAGGCCGTTCAGGCGATAGAGCAATCCGGCGATGATGAAAACCGTCGGATCGTGCGGCGCTTCGCGGCGGACTTCGGCCAGCGTTGCCAGCGCCTTGTCCTTCTCGCTGCGATTTAAATAAACGTAGACCATCTGCAACCGCGCACCGGCCAGCTTCGGGTCCAGTTCCAGCGCGCGCGTCAAAGAGGCTTCGGCCAAATCGAAATAGTTATGCCCGCCGTATCCCTGCCCGTGATGGACATAGCAGCGGCCTAGCGTGTAGTAGGCGCGGGCGAAGTTCGGATCCAGCCGCAAGGCTTCCTGAAACATCTTGATGGCGTCATCCAGATCGCGCTCGTCGAATGAATGCGAGATGTATTGAAACAGCAAGTCGCGCCCGCGCAAATAAAATTCATAAGCTTCCGGATTGTCGGTCAATGGCTTGTCGAGTTGCTGCTGCTCTTCGTCGGTCAGCTTCAGTTTCAATCCGGCAATGATGCGTTCGGCGATGGTGTCCTGGATCGTAATCAAATCACGCGCGTCCAGATCAATCTTCTCGCTCCAGATAATTTCACCGCTCGCGGTGGCAATTAATTGCGTCGTGACGCGAAAGCGGTCGGCGGTCTTGATGAAGCCGCTGGCCAGTACAGTGCTGACAGCCAACTCTTCGCCTACGACACGTGGGTCGGCGTTCTGCCCGGCGTACCGCGCAATGTACTGTGACGGCCGCACGACTAATGAGCGCAGATGGGCTAGCTCCGCGATGATGCCGTCGGCCAGCGAAAACTCGTAAAAGTTGTCTTCGGCATTGCCCGACAAATTCCTGAACGGCAGCACGGCGATGGTGCGTTTGCTTTCCGTCCCCCACGAAGTAGGGCGGATGGATGGCGGATTGGAAGTTGAGGCGCTGTTTTGATTGGCAGCCTGGCTGGGTATCGAGCGCAGTTCAGGGTTGGGCCGTTGGCTGCGATTTAGCGACTGGGTGCCGCGCTTTCTGTTGAAAACGCCGCCGGTGAATACTTTGGTCAGCGCGCCGGTCAATCGCCACGAAGTCCGCGCGCGCTGGGGAGTAATCAACGTCGCCGAAGCCTCGCTCGGCACGATGCCGCTTTCCAGATAAAGCCCGCGCATGAGGGCCTTCAATTCTTCACGTATTTCCGCCATCGTCGCAAAACGATCCTTCGGTTTTTTGGCCAGCGCGCGATCCAGCAGTTCCTGTAATGGCTGCGGGGCCTGCGGGTTCTCTTCTGTCACCGGGTATGGATTGGCGTTGATTACGGCGTGCAGAATTTCGATGCGATTGCGACCCGTGAACGGCTGGCGGCCCGTGACCATTTCGTACAGGATAACGCCGAGGCTGAAAATGTCAGTGCGATGATCTACGCGCTCTCCGGCTGCCTGCTCCGGCGAACCATATCCCATTGTCCCGTACGGACTGCCAAGCTCGGTCATGGACTTATCAATATCCTGTTTTTCATCCGCGCCCAACATCTTGGCCAGACCGAAATCCAGCACCTTCACCTGCCCCTGGTCGTTGACGATGATGTTCGAGGGCTTGATGTCGCGATGAACAATGCCGCGCGTATGCGCCGCAGTCAGCGCGTCGGCGACCTGAATGGCAATGGAAAGTGCGCTCAGGATTTCCAGCGGCTGCCCGGCAACGACCTGCTTCAGCGTCCGCCCTGCAATGAACGGCATGACGATGTAAAACCAGCCATCGCTTTCGCCGATGTCGAAGATTGCACAAATGTTTGGATGATCCAGCACCGAAGCCAGCCGCGCTTCGCGTTCAAAGCGGCGGCGCCCAGTCTCGCTGGCAGCCAGTTCCGGTAACAGGGTTTTGAGCACAACCAGACGATTCAGACGCGTATCTTCGGCCTTGTACGCGGTGGCCTGTCCGCCCTGCCCAAGCTGTTCGATGATGCGATAGTGAGAGATGGTCTTGCCCGGCGCGAGCGGAGTCATGCGTTATTCCTCTTTCCGAATTGAAGTGTTGATTTACATTGAATTTCGATTGAGATGGACGCGTTAAGTGGGTACGCGAAGGTCATCGAAAGGATCAAGCGTATGCTACTACCCGATGGGAATGGCTTCAAGCTATGGTCGAGATAATATTTTGAGGACGGTCGCGGTCAT
>JBDSAM010000299.1:0-3348 GCA_039922135.1 Blastocatellia bacterium | reverse complement strand
AGGGGCCAATCTGCAAATCGTCCGCGTCGAAGACTGGAAGCGCAATCAATGGTTCGACGAGACTGGCCTAACGTGGGTCAATCCTTCGCCGAATATGCGCAGCCTGACTGAAGCGACGTTGTATCCTGGCGTGGGACTGATCGAAACAACCAATGTTTCTGTCGGACGCGGAACCGATACGCCATTTGAAATGGTCGGCGCGCCGTGGATTAACGGGCGCAAGCTGGCTGAAGTTTTGAACGCGGCCAACCTGCCCGGCGTGCGGTTCGTGCCGGTGCGGTTTACGCCGAAGGCCAGTGTTCACAAAGACGTCGAATGTGGCGGCGTCAACATCATCATCACTGACCGCCACAGCTTTGAAGCCGTGCCCGTGGGGATGGAAATCGCCGTTCAGTTGCACAAGCTCTATCGCAAAGATTTTGGCGCTGACCGGTTCAACCGCTTGTTGGCCAATCAGAAAGTCTACGATGCTTTCCTGCAAGGCTCGGACGCGCGGGCGCTAAAGCAAATTTGGGAAAGCGACCTTGACGGCTTCCGCTTGATTAGACGAAAGTATCTTCTCTATTAACCGTCCTGATCCATTGTTGCGCCCCGCTTACAAAATTTGAAATGAGAAGAGCCGTAACGATTATTACAGCCTACCTGCTTTTGTTGCTGTGTGCTTTTCTGCCCGCGCAGAAAACCGCTGCGCCTACGCCAACTCTGCCGACACCACAACAGGCTGAAGCCGCGATGGCCAAAAACGTGACCCAGGCGGCGCAGGCCGAAGCTCCCAGAGAAGTCCGCGCGCTCTGGGTCGTGCGCAATACGATGGCTTCTCCCGAATCGGTCAAAGAGATGGTGCGGCGCGCCAAAGAGAACGGCTTCACCGATCTGGTGGTGCAGGTGCGCGGGCGCGGCGATGCTTACTACAATTCACGTGTCGAACCACGTGCGGATGATTTGGCAAAACAGCCCGCCGATTTTGATCCGCTGGCGTTGACACTGGACGAAGCACACCGCGTTGGGGTGCGAGTTCACGCCTGGATCAATATCTATCTGGTCGCCAGCATTGAAGCAATGCCGCACGCCAGGGACCATTTGATCTATCAACACCCTGAATGGTTGATGGTTCCGCGCGGCATTGCCAAAGAGCTTTATGGCATTGCTCCGAAATCGCCAGAGTACTTAGAAAAATTGATCGAATACACGCGTGGCAACCGCACGGAATTGGAAGGCCTGTATGCCTCACCTGCCAATCCCGAAGTCAAAGAGAACCTCATCAAAATCTGGATGGATGTGGCCGAACACTATCAAGTGGACGGTCTGCATTTCGATTACGTGCGTTACCCAAATACAAACTTCGATTACAGCCGCGCGTCGCTCGACCGGTTTCACAATGAGTTGGAAACGAGCCTGGACATTGAGACTCGCGAACCCATGGAAGTGGAGTTCGAGCAGGACCCACTGGCATGCACCATCAACTTCCAAGCCCGGTACGCGCAATTTCAGCGCCAGCAAGTGACCGATCTAGTCAAGCGAGTTTATAAAGGCGTCAAAGCTATTAAGCCAAACGCAATCATCTCTGCCGCCGTCTTCGCCAACGATGAAGACGCTGCACGGTCGAAATATCAGGATTGGAGACAATGGCTGCGACTGGGCTGGCTGGATGCGGTCTGCCCCATGGCTTATACGCCAGAAACCGGGACGTTCCGCAGACTGATTGGCAACGCCGTCAAACAATCGTCTGGCAAACAGATTTGGGCCGGCATTGGCGCTTATAAACAGACCGCCAACAGTGCCCTGGAAAAAATCCAAGCGTCGCGTGAGCTTGGCGCACAAGGCTTCGTGTTATTTTCCTATGACAGTTCGGTCAAGGCATCTCCCGACCTGAACCCCCAGGGTGATTTTCTGGAACGTATGCGCCAGGCATGGCGGCCATCGCCGTCTCCATCCTCATCCGGGCTAATCTCACAGTGAACACCGGGCATTTTTTTACCGCCGCCACTTGCTCATAAGCCGACTTCACTAGACAATGGCGCAGCTTTACTGGGCAGTAGAACAGTACCAACGGCTGAGGGATTCCATCTTAGCCAGCTACAATCCAATCAACTTAAACAACCGATAAAAGACCGAGGACGCCCACCGGCCTCCTCTAAAATCATCCCAACTTATGGAGGGACAGTTATGTTACGCCTACGAATTAACGTTGCTCTTGCATTGCTGATTGTGATGCTTGGCTTGAGCCTTGCCGGAAACGCGCAGACCGTAACCGGAACTTTGAGCGGAACAGTCACCGACTCAACCGGCGCAGTCGTGCCAGACATCGAAGTGACAGCCAAGAATACTGAAACCGGCCTGACGCGTTCCGTCAAATCGAACGCGGAAGGGTATTTCCTGATGTCGTTTCTGCCGCTTGGCAATTATGACGTGATTGCGAACGCGAGAGGATTTAAGAAAATCATCAAGAATAGCGTCGTCATCGAATTGAACAGAAACACTGTTTCCAATTTCAAGCTGGAGGTTTCAGCAGTTGATGCAACCGTTGAAATCACCGGAGAAACGCCACAAATAGAAACAACGACGGGCGAGATCAAACATTCGCTTGATGCCCGGCGCATCGAGGACACGCCACTGGCCGGACGCAATTTCATTTCCCTGGTCGAACAGATTCCCGGCTTCCAGATTTCGTCGTTTGGCGGCGATGCTTCCAGCGGTCAGAACAATCCGACCAATTCCAGCGGATCGTTTGCCGCATTCGGCGGACTCGGCTCGCGCGGTTCCACGTTTCAGATTGACGGCGTCAACAATGACGACTCGTCTGAAAACCAGAATCGTCAGGGTGTCAACATCAGCACGATTAAAGAGCTTCAAGTGCTGACCAATTCGTTCTCGGCAGAGTTCGGACGCGGCGGTGCGGCGGTGCTGGTGCAGACCAAATCCGGTACCAACAAATTTCACGGCGACGGTTTCGATTTCATCCAGAATGACATCTTCAACGCCAACGGATTTTTCCGAAACGCGGCTGGACTCTCTTCAACGACTGGCCGGCCTTTGCAGCCGCGCCAGACCGTGCGGCGGCATCAGTACGGCGGCACGTTCGGTGGCCCGCTTTGGCTGCCGGAAAAATTCTTTGGCCCGGCGGCGTTTGACGGACGCGACCGGCTGTTCTTCTTCATCGGCGTCGAGCGAATTTTCAACAAGACTGCTGCCACTTATACCCGCGTGATCTTCCTGCCGGGTGAAGACCCGAAGGCTTGCCCAATTGGCCCAGACGGTAAAACGATCAATCCCAAGCCGGGCGATCCGCTGCGCTCGTTCTGCGTTGATCCGCTGACGCATCCGAATCTGCAACGCGACCTCGATTTA
>JBDSAM010000298.1:0-9198 GCA_039922135.1 Blastocatellia bacterium | reverse complement strand
CGGTGAAACTCAGGCATTGAAGATTCTTGCTGATCTGCGAGGGTTGGGCGTGATTGAACGCGATGATTTGGATTTAGTTTTCTGGCAGCACACCGGCAGACTGAAGGCCATCCACCGGCGTGTTTCGTTGGCAGATTGCTGCGCCCTGGCGCTGACCTTGCGCCTGGGTGGCGAACTGGTTACGTCGGATCATCACGAATTAGATCCACTGGCTGCGGCCGGCCTCTGTCCGATCAAATTCTTCCGGTAACCATAAACGCGCCGATAAAGTGAACCCAGCCAATTTTCGCTTCGTACTCGCCCGCAGCAAGACTTCTGATCCATAGCTGAAGGAGATTCCCATGAACTGCCCACAATGCGGACAACAACCACCTACCGAACAGACTCGTTATTGCACGCACTGCGGCTTTGCGCTTGGCCCGGTGAAAGAATTGTTGACTACCGGAACACTGCCTGGAGCGACACGGCAACGTGACATTTCGCTGGGCGCGGGGCTGATGCTGGTCGGCGCAGTGAAGGCAGCCTTGATCACCTTGGCGATGAATGAGCCGCGAGCAGGGGCTATCGCGATGGTGTCCCTGATGGCTGGCGGGTTTTTCGGGCTGCTACAGCTTTTCTTTCAACTCTCTCCACGGCAGAAGGGGTTGAGTTTAGGCGCGACGTTGATGTTCCTCGGTGCACTGGCGGGTTTGATGGCGGGGATTCCCACCGAAGGGTTTGGCACATTTGCCGTGCTTATCGTCGCCATTCCAATGATTCTGTTTTGGAAGCGGCTTGCGGCTGGATTCTCGAAACTCTTCTTCGATAAATCAGAAAGCGATGGTCAGCGAGCAATGCCGCCGTTGAAACCGGTGGCTGTGTTACCGGCGCCGCAGGATACGGCAATTGACCTGGACACCGACCGCGTTAAGCAATCTGCGCGGTTAAGCGTGGTCGAAGGCACGACCAAAACGCTCGCGGGTTGATACGGAACTGGGAGCGGTAGCGACCAGGTGGGATCGTATGGTGCTCTCCGATTGCACCCGGTCGCTACCGCTCCCGGTTCTGTACTAGCTTCAACGCCCCAGCCAACACGCATCACGCTTTTCCAGAAACGCGCCGATGCCTTCCTGCGCATCCTCGGCCATCGCGTTCAAGCTCATCACTTCTTTCGTGTAGTCGTATGCCTTCGCCTGGTCCATATCAATCTGGGTGTAGAACGCCTGCTTGCCGATGCCAAGCACAAGCGGACTGGCTTCGGTGATTTGGCTTGCCAGTTTTTCGGTCGCGCTGCGTAATTGATCCGCAGGCACCACGCGATTGATTAAACCCCATTCGGCGGCGGTTGCGGCATCAATCGGCGCGCCGGTCATCAACATTTCCAAAGCGCGTTTGCGGCCAATGGCGCGAGTCAGTGCCACCATCGGCGTCGAACAGAACAACCCAATGCGTACGCCAGGCGTGGCGAACTTCGCGGTCTCGGCGGCGACTGCCAGATCACACGTTGCCACCAGTTGGCATCCGGCGGCAGTGGCCATCCCCTGCACTTCGGCGATGACGAGCTGCGGAATTCGCTGAATCGCGGTCATCAATTCTACGCAGGCATCGAACAGTTGCCGGTAGTTATTGATTGAACGTCCGCGCATCTCGCCCAGGTCGTGACCGGAAGAGAAGACTTTGCCGGACGCAGCCAGAATCACCGCGCCAACTTCGCGCGATTCGCTCAAACCACGCAAGGCTGAGGTCAATTCCCGCATCAACGCCAGTGACAAGGCATTGCGCCGTTCCGGACGATTAAGCGTGATGCGGGCGATGTTCTGGTTTGTCTCAACAAGCAGGGTTTCATAGTTGACCCGCATACATCCTCCAATGGCAGCAAAATCGAATATTGTGCTGACTGCGCTTGGCAGGCATCTGACTCGGTAAAGACCTTTCTCCGCTAAATTAAGCAAGTAAGAGGAGCACACGCTCCCCTTATTGCTGGTGACAGATCCAGGGATCTGTGATTATGGAGTGACGCTATTGCGCAGTTCGTCGCGCAGTTTTTCGATCTCGCCGAGTTTTGCCTGGATGCGCTGGAAGAGCGGCGCTTGCGCTTTGATGCCTTCCTCAATCAGAAACGCGGCAGCGTCGGAGCGGCCTTTGAAAATGCCTGCGGAAACCAGCGTGTCAATTGAATCGGACGACGATTCGCTCAAGCGAACCAGCACCGTGGTGTCGCGGACGTTCATCGCGCGTTCGACGGCTTTGTTCACCGTTTCCGGCACGCGATTGAACAGATCGCGGATCGTTGAAGTAATGTCGTCCAGCGTTTCACCAGCTCGACTGCCGGAATGGGGTATTGGCGCCGGTGGCGGCGTCATTTGATGGTTTGGATCATTCTGATATTCGTTCATAAATCTCCTGTTTCAACGTTGGCCAAAGTTAGTCCGCCGTGATCTTCGATTCGATCTTGGTGAATTGAAGTCCATACGCGACAAGCGCGAGAGGCAGGCGGACAAGTGATTCATTGTAAGACTCGACCGACTGTACGTAATTTTTGCGCATTGCGTTCGTCACATTGATGGCATTTTTAAACTCTTCCAGCAATCGCACATAGGCATCATTGGCTTTCAGATCGGAATAGGTGTCGCCGAGCTTGAGGATCGGATCGTTCTGCGCCGCTAGATCGTTGTAGGCGCTAACGGCTTCCTCGTACTTATTCTCTTTCAATGCTTCGGTCAGTGCGTTGCGCGCGGCGGTGACGGCCGCTGTTGGCGGCGGCTCGGCTTTGATAATTGCCTTCGCCGTGTCCAGCACTTTGTTTGCGGCTTCGCCCTGCCGGACAACGGCGGCGATAAACGCGCCCCAGGTCGCTGTCGTATTCTGCTTCCGTTTGCCCAGCGTGTCCTTGGCGTAAGCGAAGATTCTGTCCACAGCATAAAAAGTCCGGCTGTCTTCAAATTGTGTCCAGGTATATTTTTCGCCAGTGGCGGGTGGCGTAAAAACCAGGCGGATGGATTTTTGCGTTGAAGAAGCATTGGAGGGCGCGCGCTCTTTGACAGTTACTTCAGATTTGCCGTCCGTGCGCACCGTGATGTTGGCCACTTCAAACACGCCGTCAAGTTCCGCCACGATTGCGCTGACCTGCGATTCATTCAGCGAATTAATCAATCGGGCAATGCTGAAATAGACCTCATCGCGCTTGATCGGTTTGGCATTGATGGGCGGGGCACCAGCCTGTGGGGCCTGCGGCGGTTTTGCGGGCGGCGCGCTGCCAGTTTGTGCCTGTGCCATTTGGCTGGCCGCCGCTACGGCAAAGATCAAAACCAGAGTCGAAAGCATCTTTTGTCTGCGCATCGTTAAAACTCCTCGGAAAATCTCTGGGTACGCCCGCGCCCTCGCGGGCAGGCATTTAGCAAAGACTGCTCGCGGGGGCGCAAGCGTACCCAGGCTGATTACAAATCTTCGATTTTCAACTTGGTCGTGGCATTCTTCCACACCGTTTCAAATTCGCGTTGAGCAATTTCCGCCGCACGGGCTTGGCCCTGCTTCTTCAAGCATTCCCCCAGACCGAACAGCGAGCGACCATTGTAGGGATTGTCTTCCAAATCCTTGCGGAAGACTTTTTCGGCTTCTGACGCGTTGCCACTAATAAGTAGTGCCGCGCCCAGCGATTCCCGCGTTGGATAATACCAGCCGGGCGGTTCGTCGTAATTCAGACTGTCGTGTGCAGCAACGGCTTTGCGCCAATGTTCGACCGCCGATTTACGATCACCTTTCGCCGCCGCGATGCGCGCATCCAGCGAATGCTCAGCAATCTTCAACACGCCGCTGGCGGTGTTTAATCCGAACGGTGTTTCGCCGGGTACGCCTTTCACGGCGATGGCAAACATCTCGCGTTCCTTCTGTGCTTCGGCGCTTTGGCTTTTGCCTGCCAATGCCACGCCCCGCGCATAATGCCATAAGGCATTGGTAAGCCGCATCTCCTTCGCTGGTTCGGGCATGTTCAGAATCTGTTCCCAGCGGTTGAATCGCAACCGCACAAACATGACCGACGGCAGGAAGCCTTCCAACATCGGCATCTCTTTGACGTGGGGGCTGACGTTATCTGCCAGGCGTTTCGCCGCGCCCACTGCCGCTTGGTAATTGCCTGTCCGGTTGTATGACTCCACCAGGAAGTGCAGGTTGTGGCTGTAATACATCATCGGATACATCCCCTGAACGCCAGTGCGCTTGATGTAGTCCAGATCAACTTTGGCCGCGTCTTCATTGGCTTTGGCCGCTGCAGCGTAATCGCCCGTGCGGATGTAAATATGAGAAGGCATATGCACCAGATGCCCGGCGGCGGGTGCCAGGCTTCCCAGTTTGTTTGCGCTTGGCAGGGCGCGATCCGGCGCGCGCGATGCTTCGACAGCATGAATGTACAGGTGGTTTGCGCCGATGTGATCCGGCTGACGCCGGATGGCGCCTTCCAGCGTAGCGACGATTTCAGCGGTAAACTCGGCAGGCTTGCCCTCTTTCGTCCACAACTGCCACGGCGTCAGATTCATCAAGCTGTCGGCGTACAGCACTGCCGCGTCCACATCGTCGGGATAGCGTTTGTGCAACGCCGCCATCGCGTCCTTGTAATCCATGGCGCATTTTTTCAGATCGGTCTTCAACTGAAAACGACGGCCGAGCGCTTCGATGTTCATGCGCTCGTTTTCAGAGGCATTGGCCGCCAGCTCTTTTGCTTTCTCCAATGCCCGGTCGGCGGCCAGCAGACGCGACGGATCAATCTCTGCTTCGTTGTAATTCGGCCCGACCGCTAGCGCTATGCCCCAATACGCCATCGCCAGCGACGGATCAAGCCGCGCCGCCTGCTCGAACGAACGCCGCGCTTCTTCGTGATTGAAGCCATAGATCAGCGCCAACCCCTGATCGAAGAACTTTTGCGCTTCGGCATTTTTGGTCGAGACCGGATGATGAAGATTGCTCAAGCCGGAAATTAGTTTGGTCGGCTCGGAAGTTGAGGAATGATGTTCGTGTTGCGCGTATACTGCATTGGACAAAGCAAGGGTTAGGAACACGATCAAGCTGGCCGCGGACATAAAGCGTTTCATAAATTTCCCCTTGAGTGTTGCGCCGATTCGTTTGACTGCGGCATCATAAATCGGACGTGAGTTCAACCTTAATGTGTGGAGTTTCAGAAATACGTTTTCAGCGATGAAGCAGATTCACACGAGGTTTGAATTCATCTTTCATCATTTGCAGAAGGAGTCTAGTTATTCCACAAATCGAAGGCAAGACACTGGGGCTGAAGCCCAATCAATTGCAGCGCCTGGAAAAGATGTACCAGCGCCGCATCCCGCCTACTGAAATTGTCACTCAGGAGTTCGCGCGCCAACTGACCGAAATCTCGCACGAGATACGCCGTCAGGTAGGCGTGCTGATCAATCGCAAAGGCCACGTCGAAAGCGTCATCGTCGGCGACGCTTCGCAGATTGTGCTGCCCGTGCAGGATCGTTCGCGTTTGGATACGTCGCGTTTCAATGGACTGCGCTGCCTGCACACGCACATTCGCGGCGAAGAGAATCTGACGCGGGACGATTTGACCGACTTAGCGTTGCTGAGACTGGACCTGATGGCGGCAATTGACGTGGACCCGAAAACCGGACTGCCGGGAATGATGCATGCCGCGCACATGCTGCCCGTCTCTTCACGCCAATTACAGAATGAGGAAAACGAAGAAACCGGCACAGCGGAGATGTACCAATTTCTGGAGCCACATTTGCCGGGCCAGTTGGATGTTGATTTCCTGGAATTGATCGAATCGTTGGAAGCTGAGATGGCGCGCAATCGCGGCGCGCGCAAGGCTTCGGACACGCGCGACCGCGCCTTGCTGGTCAGCGTCACCACTGGCACGACTGCCGACGCCAAAGATTCGATGGATGAATTGCGCGAACTGGCAATCTCTGGCGGGCTGGTTGTGTTGGATGAAATCATTCAACGCCGCCCCAGACTTGATCCGGCGACGTTGGTTGGCAAAGGCAAGCTCAACGAGATCATCATCCGCAGCCTGCAACTGGGCGTGGATATTATCGTGTTTGACCGCGAACTGACTCCATCGCAAATCCGCGCCATTAACGAAGCCACCGACCTGAAAATACTCGACCGTTCGCAATTGATTTTGGACATCTTTGCCCAACGCGCTCAAACCAGCGATGGCCGCATCCAGGTTGAACTGGCGCAATTGAAATATCTGCTTCCGCGATTGACTGGCAGCGGCACCGCGATGTCCCGCTTGATGGGCGGCATAGGCGGGCGCGGCCCCGGCGAAACAAAACTTGAGGTTGATCGCCGCCGCGTGCGCGAACGCATCACGCTGCTGACAGAGCAACTGGACAAAATTCGCGAAAACCGCACTCAGCGCCGCGCCCAGCGCACGCGCCGCGAAATGCCCGTCGTTTCCATCGTCGGTTACACCAACGCTGGCAAAAGCACGCTGCTCAATTCGCTGACCAACAGCACCGTCATGGCCGAACAACGGATGTTCGCCACGCTTGATCCAACCAGCCGCCGTCTGCGCCTGCCGCACGAACAAGAGATCATCGTCAACGACACGGTCGGTTTTATTCGGGATTTGCCCAAAGACTTGTACGCCGCCTTCAAAGCCACGCTGGAAGAGATGGAGCAATCCGATCTGCTGATTCATCTGGTGGACGGCGCCAGCCCCCAGGTGGAAAGCCAGATTGCCTCAGTCAATCGCATCCTGGGCGAACTGAAGCTCGATGCGATCCCGCGCCTGCTGGTTTTTAACAAGATGGATTTGGCTGACAGCGAAGAACTGGCAAACCGATGCGAGCTTTATAACGCAGTTGCCATTTCGGCGATTGATCGCCGATCGTTGGATAAGCTGGTGAACGAAATCAGCGCACGGCTAAATCCGGATATTCAAGTCGTGCCCGATAGCGTGTTGATGTGATCAAGCATTGCGTTGCCAGACGACTGCTGGACCCCCGATTTATTCGATCGTTTGGCTCTACTGGCTAGATCATCTGGCGCGCCGCCGCAATCGCATCATCCAGCGTCACAACTTTGCCATCCAGTTGCAGTTCGTAAACCGCGCGTGTGATCTCACCGATGCGCTTGCCCGGCTGCAAGCCCAAAGCCAGCACGTGACGGCCAAGCAGCAAAGCTTGCGGCGCACTTTGTTCAATCCCAAGCTCACGCACGCGTTCGAGGAACCATTCTTCAAGCTCCGGCTTGAAATCCCCCACACGCGCCAGACAATCCGCCAGTGCTACGCGATACAGCAAGTCCGGCTCGACCTTCAGCGCCAACCGCCGAAACATTCCATCTGTAATCGTTTCGCCAGCCTGATAAGCTCGTCCCCAACGACGGGGCACGGCGTGGTGTTCAACCAATGCCAGCGCCTGTTTGCGCACATCGTAATTGTCAAACGTGAAGAGCTTCATCCGGCCGAGAAATTCTCCTGTCAGCGGCTTGCCCAGACCGTGGCACAGCGCGCCAAGCATGACGGCAATCTGTTTCGGTCGCCGCAAGTCGTCAATTAACTTGCGCGCTTCATCCAACACCATGCCGGTGTGCCAAAAAGTCTGACCTTCCGGATGAGACGTTGGGCCTTTCGGACAACCTGCAAGCGCATGAACCTCCGGCCAAAGCTTTTCCATGATGCCAAGTTCGCGCGCCGCTTGTAACCCAATCGAAGGCCGCCGTGATTGCAACAACCATTTTTCGACCTCGGCCCAGATGCGTTCGGCAGGCAAATCCGAAAGATCAATTGAACGGCAAAGCTCCACAGTCGCCGGATCAATCGCGAATTCAAAGCGTGCAGCAAACTGCATCGCCCGCAGCACGCGCAAACTGTCTTCAACGAAGGTCGCAGGATCAACCACGCGGATGACGCCGCGCTTCAAATCATCAAGCCCGCCGTACAGATCAATGTATTCGCCCTGACCATCGTCAGCCAGCGGGTCGTACATCATCGCGTTGATCGTGAAATCGCGGCGGCGGGCTGCTTCGGCAATGGTCATTTGCGGATCGCCTTCGACAACAAAGCCGCGATGACCGCGTCCGGTTTTGGATTCGCGACGCGGCAGGCTGACATCCACGACAAAACTTTTGCCAGCTTCGCGCAAACGAACTTTATAAACGGTAAAGGCTTCGCCGACCGCATCCACTTTGCCTTGGCGGTCCAGCAGCGTGCGCAAAGTTGTGGCTTCAACGCCATAGACCTCAACGTCGTAATCCACACTTTCAACACCGCGCGCAAAATCACGCACCCATCCGCCAACCAGCAGCGCCCGCCCGCCTGCTTGTTGAACTGCCTGGCAAAGTTTGATAACAGATGAAGTGATCATAACGATTGTTGCCGGGTAAGGTTTGCTCGGCAGCCGCGCCGAACTTACCAGTCAACTTCCAGGCAAGCAATATGGTAAGCGCGTATCAAAGCCAAAGAATCACCCTCAGATCGCAGATTCTTTACTCGACCAACGGCGAAGTATCCGGTTTCAACATACGCTCCATTAACTGAACAAATCGCCCCGGGAAAAGTACAGGCCGCTGTCAGATATGAGTGAGAAAAAGAGAGATGATTGCCGCCGGTGGAATGGTTGATTGTTGGCCTGACAAGCAACTCTACCACAAGTATTTTCGGGCATTTAGCCGGTTGCAATTTCTGCTATGGAAGGTTATAAACCCACCTTCTTTTTAGACATATCTGGCCAGGTAGCTCAGTTGGTAGAGCAGCGGACTGAAAATCCGCGTGTCGGGGGTTCAAGTCCCTCCCTGGCCATAACCCTTTTCTAAACAGCGATTTACAGTTTGCCTCATTAGCCTTGGAGGGCCAAATGATTAACGGACTGAGATCGCTGTTTGATTTGTTCATCACTGAAAAACGGTTCCTCGCCAATCTTTCCGAAAGAACACTCCATCAATACGGACAAATATTCAAACGCTACGAAAAATATACCGATGCTTCTCAACTCCCGACAGACGAGCTTTTGAGCCGATTTATCGTGGGAATGAGGCAAAATGGTCTATCTCCCGTCACCTGCAACATCTCGATCCGGGCAATCAATTCTTTCCTTTCCTGGCTTCACGAAAAAGGCCATATCCCAGTTCTAAAAATGAAGCAGCTCAAGGTTGAGCAGCGGGTTAGGAAAACGATCAGTGATGCACAGATGAAGGCAATGTTGTCTTGGAAGCCAGAGACAAGGGCTGAACATCGCCTCT
>JBDSAM010000297.1:0-9861 GCA_039922135.1 Blastocatellia bacterium | reverse complement strand
TCAACCTGCCGCTGAAGTAATTGAACTTGCCTTCTTAAACACTCCACAGACCAACGGTTTCTTATGAGCCGAGCTAACAAGGAATTTTTTTCAGTGACAATTGCGCTGCCCTATATCATTTCGGCATGCAGGTCGCCACAGAGGCCGGCGCACAGACTGGCTGCGACTCTGCTTTTCATTGTTGTGATTCTGGCCGCATCGGCTTGTCACAAAAGTCCAGCGATCAGCGACATCCACGCGGATCACCACCATCAAAGTGCAAGTGAAAAAGCGGCCTGCGAAACGCAGCCTTCCAGCCGGGCAGCGGCAATTGCGAATGCGCAGCCCGCTGTCATTCAGATTGTCAAAGGTTCCGGCGCGACAGCCGGGATGGTTTGGATTCCAACAGGCGAATTCATGATGGGTGCAAGCTCAAAGGATGATGCGGCGCGCGCCGATGAACACCCGGCGCACAAAGTCAGTGTGGACGGTTTCTGGATGGATGAAACCGAAGTTACCAACGCACAGTTCGCTGCCTTCGTCAAAGCCACTGGCTATGTGACTACCGCCGAACGCGCCCCCGACTGGGAAGAGATGAAAAAGCAGTTGCCGCCGGGCACGCCTAAACCTCCGCCGGATGTATTGGTTCCCGGATCGCTGGTTTTCAAACAGCCCGGCGGACCGGTGCCGTTGGACAATGTGGCCAACTGGTGGGCTTACACACCGCATGCAAACTGGCGTCAGCCCGAAGGCGCGGGTAGTTCAATCATGGGCAAAGACAATTTCCCTGCGGTTCATATTTCCTGGGAAGATGCCGTGGCCTATGCCAAATGGGCTGGCAAACGATTGCCGACGGAAGCCGAATGGGAATGGGCGGCACGCGGCGGCATTACCGACGCAATCTTTGCCTGGGGCAGCGAACCGATTGAACAGGGCGAGATCAAAGCCAACACTTGGCAAGGCCGGTTTCCTGAACAGAACACAAAGCGCGACGGCTTTTACGGCGCCGCGCCGGTTCGCTCATTTAAATCGAACGGTTACGGATTATTTGATATGGCCGGGAACGTCTGGGAATGGTGCGTGGATTGGTATCGCCCCGATTACTTCGCGCAGATGGCGCGCGCCGAAGGGGTCAAAAACCCGCAAGGGCCGGATTCTAGCTTCGACCCGGACGAACCAGCAATGCCGAAGCGCGTTCAGCGTGGCGGTTCGTTCCTGTGTCACGATTCGTATTGTGCCAGCTATCGCGTGGCGGCGCGAATGAAAGCCAGCCCGGATACTAGCCTGTCGCATGCCGGGTTTCGCTGTGCCAAATCAGCGCCGCAAGAATAAACCCGGGCTTACGCAATGATAAGCTTCCTGTTTATCTGGAAGACGATCCGCTTACATTCTCAGCATAAATCAGGCAAAAATAGTATTGTAAGACATTGCCTTGATGATCGCGGGTGTGGCGACGTATCTGGGCAAGCGAAGTTGAAGAATGATTGGCCGTTTATCGTAAAAACCAGATGAGCAAAAACGCAAACATGAAAACCACCAAGAAGTGGGATGTCATCACCGTCGGCGATGTCTTCCTGGACCTTGTAATGACAGGCTTCCGTAGTTGGCCACAGCCGGGCGAAGAGGCTTTTGCAAAAGAACTGCGGCGCGAAATTGGCGGCGGCGCGGCCATCACCGCGTGCGGTTTGAGTCGGCTCGATCAGCGCGTTGCATTGCTTGCAATGATCGGCAAAGACTCCGGTTGGCTGACCGAACGGCTGACTGAGTTCGCGGTTTCGCCGGACTTGTTACTGGTCAATCACCAGGATTCCGGTGGCCTGACCATGAGTGTTTCGACGGTGCGGGACCGCGCCCTCTTTACATATACCGGTGCGAATCGCGAATTGCAGCCGCTGTTATTAACCAACCCGCCCATCAGACAAGAACTGACCAAAGCTCGGCACGTGCATCTGGCGCTGCCTGCCAATCCAGGGCTACTCTCCACGTTGTCAAAACCTTTGCGAGAGGCGGGCGTCACGCTTTCACTGGATGTGGGATGGCAGCCGGAGTGGTTGCGCAACCGCCGTAATTTACAGGGGCTGCGCGAGCTTGATCTTTTCATGCCCAATCAACGCGAAGCCGAATTGATGACTAAACAATCGGAGCCAGAAGGGATGCTGCGCTCTTTCGCCAAAGCTGGGTTGCGCGGCGTGGCGCTGAAGCTAGGCGAACGTGGCTCGATGTTATTGTGGGAAGACAAGGTCTACAGTTGCCCGCCAATGGCCGTGAAGACGCGCGATACGACCGGCGCGGACGACTGTTTCGACGCTGGTTTTCTTCACGCCTGGCTGGCAGGGGCTGCGCCAATGGAACGATTGCAGTTGGGCAATATTTGCAGCGCGCTTTCCACTCAACAACTCGGCGGCGTTGATGGCCTTCCAACGTCACGGCAACTTAAGTCGTCACGGCTCAAGGCATACAAGAAGGCATAGTGTCTCCGAAAAAGTTTCCGCGAAACGGTTTGAACCGCGTCGTCTGAACTAAGCCAGAGGGAATTAGAGCCGCGATGCGTTTTCCTGAAACACGCCGCGGCTCTTCCATTAAACGATCAATTTTTCTTTTGGGAAAGAGAAGTTTTATGGAGAACCTTTCAAAAATCATTATCCTGGATTTCCTGCACGGGGGCTAAGCCGCCGGGCAGGTCTAGGTCCCACTGCTCTGGCAATGGCTGAGGCCCGGGGCGAATGCCTGCGATATCTGGGTCCTCGTC
The DNA here is from genome assembly GCA_039922135.1 of Blastocatellia bacterium. Taxonomy (GTDB): domain Bacteria; phylum Acidobacteriota; class Blastocatellia; order RBC074; family RBC074; genus RBC074. The sequence continues at coordinate 7,133 of JBDSAM010000297.1, read as the reverse complement.
ACCAAATGCAGCCGGTTGATCTGCCCTGCGCTCTTTTGATTCGACCCGGCGTGATTCTTTCTCTTTTTGTTTTTGTACACGCGCTTTTTCCTTCTCACGTTTTTGAAATGTCGGCCTAGATTTTTTTGCCATCCGCTAATTCCTCATCTCTGGTTTCCGTTTCAGAGTTACAGGCTCCGGCAGCGTTGAATTCTCAGGAGCCTCAACCTAAAAATAATTGCTTATTTACTATCCTCGCCCTTCACATCGTTCTGAGGACTGGCTAGGTTTTCCTCGACTGCTTCCTTTTCTGATGAATTTTCTTCTGAATCTTCTTCGTGAAGATCGTCGGTACCTTCGTCGAAATTATCCAAATCCTCATCGAAATCATCCACATCATCTTCTCCGCCAAAGAACCGCCCCCTAACCATTTCCCGCATCGGGCCTTTTTGCGCGCGCTCGGGTCTCGGCCCGCCCTTCTTATTGCGCTGGGGATGTGGTGATGCATCAGGGCCGAAATCGCGGCCCCGCTTGCCGCCAGGGTCGGGCGGGGCGGCAGTATTCGGCCCGGCATGTTCATTGGATCGGGGCAGGGTCAGGCGAGGTGTTGAAGGACGAACGGATCCACCACTTGGGCCGCTTGGCGGGCGGTCTTCTCTAGCGCGAGCTTCACTAACCGCAATGGGCCGGCCCTTAAACACTTGATTGTTAAACCGGTTGACTGCGTCTTCGGCGTGAGCGCGTTCATTGAATTCAATGAATGCAAAGCCGCGCACTTGCCCCGTTTCCCGGTCAGTCGGGAGAGAGAGATAAGAAACCGGGCCGACAGCAGAGAAATGCTCTCTCAACTCAGCTTCGGTAACGTTATAGGGGAGATTACCAACAAATAAACGAACGGGCATGTTTCCTCTTCAAATTGCACAAATCCTAAATACGCAGACTCAATGAAGCCTTGGCCAGCTCTTCGAACATCTCGTACTGTTTTTTTCGAGAAGTCATAGTAGCCTATTGCATCCTCGCTGGCGACAGGGCAGTGCTAAAAAATTAGACGCCGCTCTTATCTGCCCAGGATTACGCGAACATTATGTAATGGCGCATCACCGGATAAAACGATTTCGGACGCCGGCTGAAGCTCCCCGTCAATTTCCATGCTGGCAACCCCGCGGCAGACGCCGTGGGGATTTTCGACTTTGATGTGATAGCGGGTCGGGCCTCGCCGGTAGGTAATCTCAAATTCACGCCAACTGCGCGGAATGCACGGGTCAATTCGCAAGCGATCTCCATTTAGCTGAAAGCCGAGAATGGATTCCAGCCCCGCGCGATACATCCAGGCAGCCGAACCTGTATACCAACTCCACCCGCCGCGCCCCGCGTGCGGTGGCACGGCATAAACGTCGCCTGCCGCCACGTAAGGTTCAACGCGATACCTGTGCAATCCGGCGCGCGTGGCGGAATGATTGATCGGGTTGAGCAGCGCGAACAATTCGCCGGCGCGGTCTCCGTCTCCGAGCATGGCATACGCGATCAACGTCCACAGCGCTCCGTGCGTGTACTGCCCGCCGTTTTCGCGAACGCCCGGCACATATCCTTTGATGTAGCCTGGGTCATGCGTGCCGTGATCGAACGGTGGCGTGAACAGTAGTACCAGGCCGTCGCCACGGTGAATCAGGTATTGTTCGACAGCAGCCATCGCATGCGCCGCGCGCTGTTTGTCCGCCGCGCCAGAGATCACGCCCCAGGACTGGGCGATGGAATCAATCCGGCAGTCGTCGCTCTGCGCGGAACCGAGCGGCGTGCCGTCATCAAAATAGGCGCGGCGGTACCAGTCGCCATCCCAGGCGCTCTCAAGCGCTGTCTTTAGCTTGAGCATATGCGCGCGGTACAGTGCGGCTCGTTCCCCGTCTTTGCGCAGATCGCAGAACCCTGTGAAACCTTCGAGCGTGGCATAAAGAAACCAGCCGAGCCAGACGCTTTCGCCTTTGCCGCTATTCCCGACGCGATTCATTCCGTCGTTCCAATCGCCCGCGCCCATCAACGGCAAGCCGTGCGCTCCGGTCGTTAGACTGCGATCAATTGCCCTCTTGCAGTGTTCATAAAGCGAGGCCTGTTCGGATGAGACCTGTGGATGCATATAGGAATCATCTTCTCCTTCGGCCAGCGGCGGAGCTTCGAGGAAGGGAATTACTTCGTCGAGGATGGAAGTGTCCCCGGTGATGCGGGCGTAAAAGTCCGTGACATAAGGCAGCCATAACAGATCGTCAGAGATGCGCGTGCGAACGCCGCGATCAGTCGGCGGATGCCACCAATGCTGGACGTCGCCTTCTTTGAATTGATGCGCGGCGGCCCGCAGTATCTGTGCGCGAGCCAATTCCGGCTTGGAATAAACCAGCGCCATCACGTCCTGCAACTGATCGCGGAAGCCATACGCGCCGCCCGATTGATAGAACGCCGAGCGCGCCCAGATGCGGCAGGTCAGCGTTTGATATAACAGCCAGCGGTTGAGCATTAAGTCCATGGCTGCATCAGGCGTGTGAACTTCGATGTTCGACAGCATTTCATCCCAGGAATTCACCACCTGGTCAAAAGCTTCGTTTATAGTTGAGGATTCCAGGTAACGCGCAATCAACCCACGAGCGTTGTCAACGCTGTCGCATTCGCCAAACAAGATAATGACTTCGCGCGTTTCGCCCGGCGCTAGCTTAATGACGCTCTGCAACGCCGCGCACGGGTCGAGTCCCGCGCCATTACGCCCATCGAGTTCCGTGTAACGAAGCGCTGCCGGGCGCGCAGTATTGCCGTTGCGCCCCAGGAAAGATTTGCGATCACAGGTCGCGCTTGCGGGAGCGGGGCTCATAGCCGTGAAAACCACGCGGTTCGCAAATTCGTTGTTATAGGCATTGCGAGCGAATACTGCCCCCGACTCCCCATCGCGTTCGGTGATAATGAAGGGCGCGGACTTTTCGCGAATGACGCCAAGGACAAGTTCATTATAGGTCGTCACCGACAACCGCCGCCGCCGGTCGGTGCGATTTTGCAATCGCAGCTTGGAGATTTTCACCGGCGCATCAGGCGGCACGAACATCGTCAGTTCCTGCGCGATCCCGTGACTGGTATGTTCGAACCGTGTGTAGCCCTGTCCGTGGCGGACGACATAGGTTTGCGCTTCGCGCATGGGCAGTGGCGTAGGCGTCCACACAGTGCCGGTCTCTTCGTCTCGCAGATAGATGGCTTCGCCGGGCGGATCGCTGACCGCGTCGTTCGACCAAGGCGTCAGGCGATTCTCGCGACTGTTGACAGACCAGGTGTAACCCGCGCCCGATTCCGTTACTTGAAACCCGAACTCCTGTCCGTTGGCGATGACGTTGGTCCATGGTGCTGGCGCCCACTGCCCTTCATTCAAAATCGTGACGTACTCGCGACCTCCGCGCGTGAAGCCGCCGAGGCCATTGAAGAATTGCAGATCGGAAACGCCAGCCAGTGCTTCTTCCGGATAGGTGCGCGCGGCAAAGCGTGGCACAAAAGGCGCGGGCAGCTTGTTCTCTTCGACTGGACGGCGTGCCAATTGCTCTTCCAGCGTTCCGCGTTCGGTGACGAAGACCGCTCGCGCGACGGTGTGCAATAGTAACTTGTCCTGATCAGACATCGTGTCCGAACGCATCGCATAAACGCCGCCTGGTTTGCCCTCCAATGTTTGCAAGCCCGTCGAACGAATCAGGGATTTAATCTCATCCTGCAACGTCTGCATATAGCTAAGCGGATGGTCATTCAGAATCACCAGGTCAATGGCCAGCCCTTTCAGTCGCAGGTATTCATGCCCTCGCAGAATCTGCCGCACCGTATCAATGTCATCAGTCTGGCCGATTCGCACCAGCACGACCGGCAAATCGCCGCTGATGCCATGCTTCCACAATTCCGATTGCGTCTGATTGTTCAGCATCAAGACGTCTGAACGCGGGCGCAATGAACTGTCGGAATACAAGACGCGTCCGGCCAGGCGCTGAAAAAGATGAGCTTCGCCAGGAGTGACATTCAAATGGCGCATTTCGATTTGCGCTTTGGTCCACGCCATCCGTTCAACGCGTTCAAAGATACTCACGTCGTGGTATTTGTCTGCCAGCATCAGGATGTGCTCTCGCGAATGGGCGACGGCGGTTGAGAAGGTGATGCGCGCAGTCTCGTTCGGCTTCAGGCGCACACGCCTGCGCAGGCTGAAGATCGGATCCAAAACCGTGCCGACGGTATTCGACAACGGGCGATCTTCAACCACGGCGAGCGGCGCGCCGACGTTATGCCCGCGGCCCAGAAAACGCTGGCGGCTGGTTTCGTACTGCACCGCGCCAATGGCTTTGCCTTCCACCACAATCGTGTGAACGGCGAAGACAGCGGGATCATTCGGAGAACGAGGGCGGCGGCGGGCGACGAGCGCATTATCTTCGGCGATGAACTCTGTTTCGATGAACAGGTTGCTGAAGGCCGGGTGCGCGACGTCAGCAGCGGGCGTTGCCAGCACGATCTCGGCATAACTGGTCAATTCAATTTCGCGCACGCGTGGCGAACGGTTAGTGACCGTGACGCAGCGCACCTCGGCATTGTCTTCCGGAGAAACCACGATGTCTGTCTGCGTCAGGATGCCAGCGTCCAGACGCTTGAAAACAGCGCGTTCCTCCGTAAACGTCGCTTCATAACTCTGTGGCAGGGGGGAGGCTGGTTGACAGGTGGGCTGATAGCCTGTTGACCAGAGCATGCCGCTCTGCACATCCCGCACGTAACAGAAGCTGCCCCAATGATCGCGCGTGACATCTTCGCGCCAGCGCGTCACGGCCCAGCGCGTGTCGGCCCCGCCGATGTCTGAAGGATTGCCGTACATCGAAGAGCCTGATCCGGCCGAAGTCACCATCACGGAATAAACGCCATTTGAAATCAACTGCGTGCGTGGCGTCGGCAGATTTGGCGTGTCGTAACTTATGGCTAGCGGCGCGGTCATCGTACTGATGATGCGTCCTCCCAGGACTTCTTCAGTTCGCAGGTGAACGGCGGACGCGCTCTGTGGAATGCGCTCCTGCAATAACAGTTCCGTCGCCTGAATCAGCGGGTCGGCGTGAAAACGTTGTTGCATCACATCGCCGTGCAGAACATTGTCGAGCGCGATCAGGCTCATCCCCTGATGATGAGCCATGAAGGATTTGATCACGACCTGTTTCTGATTCTTCGGCAAGCGCTCCGGCGTGTAATCAATTGCTTCATAAAAACCGTAACGCGCCAGCGCGCCATTCTGCGTCAGCCGTTGCATGTTTTGCAGCGCCGCGCGGGGCGCGATCATCGAAGCCAGCAGCGTTGCATAAGGTGCCACCACCAGGTCTTCGCTCAATCCGCGTTTCAACCCCAGGCCCGGCACGCCGAACGGCGCATATTGAAAATTAAAATGCAAATCGCGCGCATTGTATGCCGATTCAGAAATACCCCACGGCACGGCTTGTTCGCGCCCATAAGCGATCTGCCGTGCGACGACAGTTTTGTACGTCTGGTCAAGCAACGTCTGAGCGTAATCGCGCGTGACCAGCAAGGGCATCAGATACTCGAACATCGTCGCCGTCCACGAAACCAGCGAGCGCCCTGCGCCGTCAACCTGCGTCAATTGCCTGCCTAGGCGAAACCAGTGTTCCTGTGGCGCGTCGCGCTTCGCAATGGCGACCAGACTGGCCAGGCGCGATTCCGAGGCAAGCAGGTCGTAATACGAATGATCGCGCCGTCCGTCGGTGACGTTGTAACCAATGACGAATAACTTGCGGTCTTTATCAAGCAGAAAACGAAAATCCATCGCTTCGACCAACCCGTCGCAGACATGCGCCAGCGCGGCAGTTCGGTGCCGGAATTGCCAGGCGGTGTCGGCAGTTCGATGGATCAATGCGGCAAGCGTGTCCAGGCCCCGAAGCGGCCCATCACGTTCCGGGTGGGCCAGGGTGGAAAGTTCGGCTGACAACGATTCGATTTCAGTCAGCGCCCACGCACATCGTTCGTCAATTTCGCTGACGGCGGACACTTGGCTGAATTTTTCTGCAATCGCCAGCCAGCGCACGACCAGTTGCGGCGCGGCGCGTTCGATCAGCGGCGTCAGATGGGTAATTCGCCAGGCTTCCCAGGGAAAGAGCGTGTCGAAATCACGGCGCAAGGCGCGCGTTTGATTCAGCAGCAGCGCAATCCAACAGTGGAATTCCGCAAATCCCTCTGCCGCATTCGCGCCTTGCTCTTGCTCCATTGCATGCGCAATGTCTTCGGCTTCGCTGGCGTGGGCGGTTAAATCGGAAAACAGCTTTGCCCAAGCGCCTGCTGATACGCCTGCTTCTGCTGAATGCTGAGAATGTTCAGGCGTGTTTTTTATCGCTTCAACCAGAGCGACAGACGCTTCAATCTCCTTGTTCAACTCCTTGATGGTAACGACCTGCGAACGCCCCCCGCTGATACTGATGCTTGCGCTGATCCGCTTCACCTCTTCGCGCAGCAGCGCCAGCGTGTCTGTCAGCCCTTGCAGCAATTGCGAGTTGAAGATCTTCTGCTCCGGCAGTTCAATCGCCGCCTGTTTGAGGGCAATCAGGTGCGCAGCAAGGTTTCCGCTATCCACCGTCGAAATGTATTGGGGAAGCAGCGGCGCTAGTGTCTGTGTGTCATACCAGTTGAATAGGTGGCCTTGAAATTTTTCCAGCTTCCCAACAGTGGCCAGCGTCAGCTCCATACGTTCGACTGTTTCGATCAGACCCGTGTATCCGAAATCGCGTGCAGCCGACGTTGAAAGCAGCAGCAGGCCGATGTTTGTGGGCGAAGTACGGTGGGCAATAAGCGGGCTCGGGTCTTCCTGGAAATTATCAGGTGGCAGCCAGTGATCATCAGCGCCGACGAAGGTTTCAAAGAATCGCCAGGTGCGACGGGCAACCAAGCGCATCGCTTGGCGCTCTCCATCGCTCAATTCCCGATTCGTGTCTTTCAGCGAACGCCCGGCGGAACTGACAAAAAAAGCCAGCAGTGGCGATAGGGCCCACCCGATTAACAATGGAGAGGCGACAAATAAGGAATGGGGGCGGAATAGAAGAAGGAGAAGCGCCACAATGATTGCGAACACAGTCGCCGGGTACATCAAGCGCCAGAATGCCGCGCGGTCG
>JBDSAM010000296.1:0-4076 GCA_039922135.1 Blastocatellia bacterium | reverse complement strand
GTGAGTTAAGATGCCCGCCGTCAATCCAAACGCGCCGATTCGATAAATCAATTGCTTCGGCCATTGTTCCGGCAACTGCTCCGGCAAATCCACAAATTGAATTTAGCATTGTGACTCCACAAACGATTTCTCATTACCGTATTCTCTCGAAGCTCGGCGCGGGCGGAATGGGAGAAGTTTATCTTGGCGAAGACTTGAACCTGGGCCGTCGCGTGGCATTGAAAGTATTGCCCGCGCACTATACGCAAGACCCTGAGCGCGTGCGCCGCTTTGCGCAAGAAGCGCGACTGGTCAGTACGCTCAATCATCCAAACATCACGACGATTTACGAGATTGGCCAGTCAGAAGACGGCGCGCACTTCATCGCGATGGAATACGTGGAGGGTCAGACGTTGCGGCATCGGATCGTGGCCAGGCGATTGGCGCTGGACGAAGCGTTGGATATCGCTGCGCAGATTGCCGGCGCGCTGGTGGCCGCGCACGGCGCTGGAATCACGCACCGCGACATCAAACCGGAAAACCTGATGCTGCGCAGCGATGGCTACGTGAAGGTGCTGGATTTCGGTTTGGCCAAATTGACCGAGAACAATTTCCTGCACGCCTACGACCCGGCTGTAACGCAGGCCGAGACACAGGGAGGGCCACTGGGCGATCCTTTTGCCACCGGCCCGCTGACTGGCCTACTGCCAATTCCAGGCGCTGGCGAACAGGCGAACACCAGTCCGGGCGTCATCCTGGGGACGATCAGTTATATGTCGCCCGAACAGGCACGGGCACAGAAGGTGGACACGCGCACGGATATTTTTAGTCTGGGCGTTGTGCTGTACGAGATGGCTGCCGGGCGGGCGCCATTTCAAGCTTCAAGCACGGGCGACATGCTAGTCGCGATTCTGGATCGAGAGCCGCCGCCGTTGGCCCGCTTTGCGCCAGGCGCACCCGACGAACTGCAATGGATACTTGCCAAAGCTCTAGCCAAAGATCGCGAGGATCGTTACCAGGCGGCAAAAAGCTTGCTGGCCGATCTGAAGCGGTTGCAGAAGCGGCTGCAACTGGGCGGCAGTCAAGAGAGCGGGGAGACCGAAGCTTCTATTCAGACGATACAATTCCAGCGGCGCGATTCAGCAGAGGATTCAGGCGCGGTGCTGACAGATTCCGGTAGCGTGCGTTCCGGCGCGCGGGCGTTGCCGCGAACGCTGGACACGCTGGCCGTGCTGGCATTTAACATTGCAGGCAGCGGGGCAGGCAGCGGGTCGGGCAAAAATGCCGGCGGAGATCAAGACCTGGCCTACCTGAGCGAAGCCATTCCCGAAAGTTTGATCTACAAATTATCGCGATTGCCGCAACTGCGCATCAAGGCATGGAGCACTGTTGCGCGCTATCGCAATCGTGAAATGGAAGAGTTGGAGATCGGGCGCGAACTGGAAGTCCGCGCTATTTTTACCGGGCGGCTGTTTCAAATCGGCGACAATCTGGTCATCAAGGCCGAGTTGGTGGACACCGAAGACGGATCACAAATCTGGGGCGCGCAGTACCAGCGCAAACTCGATGACCTGTTCACCATCGAACAGGAATTGGCGCAGGAAATTTGCGACCATCTAAAATTACGCCTGAATGAAGAAGAGCGCGAACGGTTGACGAAACGTTACACCGACAACGCTGAAGCTTATCAACATTACCTGAAAGGCCGTTATTACTGGCATCAGCGTTCAGGTACTGGCCTGCGCAAAGCGATTGAACATTTCAACGCGGCGATTGATCTGGATGATGAATACGCGCTGGCGCATGCAGGGTTGGCTGATTGCTATGTCCTGCTGGGCGTTTACGGCACAGCGCCGCCGCGCGCCATCATGCCGAAGGCAAAAGCGGCAGCAATGAAAGCGCTGGAAATTGACGAGCATCTGGCCGAAGCGCACGCCAGCCTGGGCGCAATTCACACCTGGTACGATTGGGATTGGACGGCCGCCGAAGCCGAATTTAAACGCGCCATCGAACTCAACCCGGCTTACGCCAATGGGCATCATTGGTACGGCTCGATCTTTCTGCTGGCGCGCTGCCGCTTTGACGAAGCGATGCAGGCGGAGTTGAAGGCGCATGAGTTGGAGCCGATGACGATGGTCATCCGATCCAGTCTGGGCTGGATCAGTTATCAGGCGCGGCGCTACGACGACGCGATTCGTCATTGCCAGCAGACGCTGGAGATTGACCCGGGCTTTTCGCTGGCTCGGTTCTACCTGGGCATCAGTTACGCGCGGCAGAAACGTTTTGACGAAGCGATTGCGGAACTGCAACGCGCGGTCGAAACGGCAGGCGGCGGAGCTTTAATTAAAGCCGCACTGGCCAGCGTCTATGCCGAATCGGGCGATCGCCAAGCTGCCGAACAAATCCTGGCCGAACTGCAATCCTTCCCCACCAACCGCGACGTTTCACCATTCTTCCTGGCGCTGATTTATGCCGGGCTAGGCGACAAAGAACGTGCGCTGCAAATGCTGGAAGACACGTTTGAAGAGCGATATTGCTGGATCGTCCATCTGAAATCGGAGCCGACGTTCGATAGCTTGCGTGGCGAAGCGCGGTTTGTCAGTCTGTTGGAACGAATGGGATTGAGCGATTGATTCACACTGAAAGGAGATCGTGATGTCGACCAAAGCAAAAGCACAGAGCCAAGTAGTTCCCAAGCTTGACGCGCCGATTCAGCAAGACCCTGAGAAGATGGGCGGAACGCCGACGATTGGAAAGTATCGGTTGCCAGTTGAAACATTGATTGATTACCTAGCGGGTAATCATAGGTTGAATGAGTTTCTGGATGAATTTCCAGGTTCGGATCGTGAAACGGTGTTAGCTGTTTTGGGGGTTATCAGGCAGGCCGCAGCAGACGGCTTGCTGACGAGCATTCAAGTGCGAGAAGAACATGATTACCGCTTGTTTCCATGAAGATTCTCTTTGACAACTGCACCTCGCGGAAGCTGCGCAAGCACCTGAAGCCTCACAACGTCCGTCTGGCAAAAGAGGAAGGCTGGGCGGATTTAGCGAACGGCAAACTGCTATTTGTCGCCCAAGACAAGTTTGATGTGGTTGTGACGAATGACAAGAGCATTCAGTACCAGCAACGCCTCACTTATTACGACATAGCTTTGATTGTCCTGCGTGGCGTTAGCAACAAGGCAGAAGAATTGGTTGAGTTGATGCCGGATGTGCTTCGCGTTTTGAAAACGATTCAACCAAGCGAAGTCGTCTACCTTTACACCGCCGCCGCTCAAAGGGTCGAGAGTCGCCGTCATCGGCGGAAGCGCTCCTGACCCCAGATTATGCACATCGAAACGCTCAAGACCTTCTGTGATCTGGTCGAAACCGGCAGTTTCTCGAAAGCCGCCGTCCTTAACTTCATCTCGCAATCCGCCGTCAGCCAGCAGATCAAATCCCTGGAACAACGCTTCGGCCAGCAGTTACTCGAACGCAGCCAGCGCAATCGCGTTGCACCGACGGACGCTGGCAAGCTGCTTTACACCGAGTTTAAGGAGATTGTTGAACGCTTCAGCGCGGTTGAAGCCCGTTTGAGCGCAAAGTCCGGCGTGATGACTGGCACGATCCGTGTGGCCACGGTGTATAGCATCGGGCTGCACGAACTGCCGCCTTACATTAAGACTTTCATCAAAGAGCATCCGCAAGTCCGCGTTCACATTGAATACAGCCGCACGGACAAAGTCTACGAAGCCTGCCTGAACAACACGATTGATTTCGGCATCGTCGCCTTGCCGCTGCGAAAGCCGAACATCGCCGTCATCCCGCTGCGCGAGGACAAGCTGGTAGTCGTCTGCAATCCCGAACACAAACTGGCGCGCCGTAAGCGAATCAGCATCAAGCTTCTGGCCGGCCAGGAGTTCGTCGCTTTTGAACGGGACATTCCAACGCGCAAGACGATTGACCGGATTTTGAAAGAGCACAAAGTCGCCGTGAATTATGTGATGGAGTTCGACAATATCGAAACAATCAAACGTTCGGTCGAAGTCGGCGTCGGCCTGTCAATATTGCCCGAAACAGCAGTGGTCAACGAAGTGCGAACCCGGTTGCTGGTCGCA
>JBDSAM010000295.1:0-3368 GCA_039922135.1 Blastocatellia bacterium | reverse complement strand
AGAAAAGCTGCGCCAAGCCGCAGCACTCCAAAGGCTCTGCTTCAAGCTATTGATTGCCTTCAACTTTAATTTGCACACTCTTCAAGTTATTGAAGTCTTCCACGACCAAATGAAGCCTTGAATCTTTTGTCTTACTGCCATGATTTTTCTCTTGCCTTACCGCTGGCCGGATTTCACTGTTCCTTCTCCATTCTCCTTCGGCTTGATGATTAATATGAATGGTTTGGCGGCAAATTCCGATCGTTGCGGCGAAGTCGTTTCGATGCGGCCTACCACAAAGATCGGCTGCGCCATCGGTTCAACCCAGCTTTCAGCCGACAGCGTGAAGCGTTGCGTCGTTTCTTCTTCGGTAATCATCACGCCATTTAACCCCACATCAGTAACGATGACGCCGTGGGGAAGATTGCGGATGTCAAAAGGCACGCGGCCTGCGAATCCGTGATCGCGTTTGATTTTGATGGAGACAGATACTTTGCCACCTGGCTCCAGCGCGACCTGCTCTGCATCCGTCCAGACCTGTAATTCCGGAGGCGGCGCGACGGAAACCACGGCGATGCGTTCATCCATTTTCAGTTCGCGAATGATTGGCTTGCCGTTGATCGTGGCAGAAGCTTGGATGTGCAAGGGAAAGCTTGTCCGAACATCCTTGCTGGCACTAAGCGTGACTACGGTTGAACTCTGCCCCGCGCGAATCACGCCTTCGCTGGCGGTGAAGCCTGCGGGCAAGTCCGGCAGCCGGACGGCAATGTCGCCATTAAAGCCGTCGTTGCGGTAAGCCGTCACGGTAATAGGCAACGTCGCGCCCTGTGGCACGTTTGGGTTTTCTTGGTCGGCAAAGAGCGCGAAGTCAGGTTCAGGTTCATGAATCGTCAACCGATAGGCAAATCGTTCGCCCTGCATCCCGCGCACGTCGCGGATGCGCACGATGTATTCGCCGTCTTCCGGGGCGATGAAGTTGAGCTTGGAATCTTTGCCGTACATCGGCCCGCCGTCGTCATTGCGGAAATAAAAGGTCGTTACCGGCAAGCCGTTCTGCGATAGCTGCGTGCCTGGCGGGTGCAACGAGGCTTTGTATACGGTTGAGCCGTTGGCGTGCGCTTCGGGCGTTGTGCCTTCGTAGGTGAGCCGCGCGCCCTGAAAGTTTTTGAAGAAGATGTCTTCGTCGGGTGTCTTGGGCAGCACTTCGACTTGAACCAGTTCATTGCCGGCCATTAGGTAGTCGTTGACGTGAATTCCATTCCACGTCGTGATGCGGAAGCCGCGCGTGGCTGAGTCGCGGTCGTTCAGTGTCATCTGTGTTTCCAGCAGCGCGCGGGCAATGACGCGCGGAATCTGATTGCCTTTGCCATCGAATACTTCGATGACTGAATCAAGTGGCGAACCGTATCTTTGCGCGCCGACTTCCAGCACGATGCGCTGGCCTTTGGTTGCCTTGAATCGGTAAAAGTCTTCATCGGTTGCAGCATTAAGATTGAAGATGCGTCCATTGATAGTCACCGGCCACGTGATGGTTTGCGGTGCGGCCAGCGTCGTGGGCTTGTCTTGCTCCGTTACCTCAGGATGTGCGCCGATGGCCAGTCGCAATGCGTTGTACGAATCACCGCGCGCCGAACTCATCATCAACAGCTTGCCCTCATCGAACCCTGTTCTTTGCTGCGGCCGGACGCGCGATTTTTGCGCGTCAAGGTTGAAACCGTAATTGGCAACATTGGTTGCCATATTTTCTCTGACGCCCAGCGGAAAGACATGCGTGATGTAGGTCAGTTCGCCAATGTTCAGCCGGTAACCATACGCGCTCATCTGTCCCTGTCGTTCCAGATCGGTAATGCGTATGACGTACTCGCCATCTTGCTTGAACGCGTAGCCCAACAAGGAATCGCGGCTGGCGCCATTGTCGTTATTCGTCGCAAGCTGCGCGCCTTTTTCATCGAACAAGGTCAGCACCGAATCCAGCCGCGAATTTAGCATCGAAGCCATCACTTCAAAGACGATTTGCTGACCGGCTTTTGCCGAAAACTTAAAGTAGTCTGCATCTCCGCGTTTTTGCAGATCGCCGGTGATGGTCACCGGCAGCGAGATGGATTGTGCATCCTCCGCCGAATCATTCATCTCACGATCTTTTATTTCAGGCAGCGATCCAACGGCGATGCGCCCCATATTAGTCGTGCCAAGCGGCGTGCGTATGCGGAAGCTGTAAATGCCGGGCAGGGCTTCGGGGGAGATTACGGCTTCGATGGTCAGCCGATGCTTGGTGGATTTATCAACGATCAGTAAAGCCGCCGGGCTTGAGCGTGTATGCGGTTCGCGAACCAATTCAGAGTTGAGCGTGATGCGGCTGGTGATGCCGGGCTTGCTCCAAATTATCTCGCTGGCATTGGTCAGATTATAGCCGTCAATGGTGAACGTCATCGTCGTGCCGCGCTTTGCGCCCATTGGCGAAGCCGTAGTGATGTACGGCTGTGCAACCTGTGCTTGGGACGCAACAGCAACACCCGACATCAGCGCCAATAAAAGCCAAAATTGTCTTTTCATCGTGATTCCTTGTTTGCCAGATTCTTTCCGGTGGCGGGATCATAAAACGCGATCGAACCGTCATACCGGCCCACGGCCAATCGTTTGCCGTCAGGGCTGAACGACAGCGAAAAGACCCAGTCGGATTGAGTTTCCAGCGTGCGAATCTCTTCGAGTTTGTCCGCGTCCCACAGCTTCAATTTTCTATCCGCCCCAGTGGAAGCCAGTTGCCTGCCATCGGGCGAGAACGCAATCAGATTGATGGCGTCTTCGTGCGCGATCAGCGATTTGATTTGTTTGCCTTCGGTCTCGCCCAGCTCCCAGATGCGAATCGTGCGATCCGCGCCCGCGCCAACCAGCCGCTTGCCATTCGGATGAAACGCGATTGTGTTGACCGCATCCAATGCATCACCGAGCGTGTAAAGGCGTTGGCCTGTTGCAACATCCCAAATCTTGACTGTGCGATCCGCCGAAGAGGATGCCAGCCGTTTGCCGTCAGGACTAAACACAACGCTGAAGATCGCGTCGGTATGATCTTTCAGGGTTTTGATTTCATTGCCGGTCGCCACGTCCCACAGCTTGATCATTCGGTCATAGCTGCACGTTGCCAACAACAGTTTGCCGTCGGGGCTACCAGTAGGGCTGAATGCTACGGCGAAGATGTTGTCGCGATGGCCACGAATTGAAAGTAGCTCTTTGCGTTCGGCCACATCCCAGATTTTAACTTCGCCGAATTGCGCTGGATTGCCGCCTGCTGCTGCCAGCAGTTTTCCCGCATTGCTGCCGGTTGGGCTAAAAGCGACAGCGCGAATCTGGCTGGCATGTCCCGCCAGCTTGCCGATGGTTTGTCCGGATTG
>JBDSAM010000294.1:0-7536 GCA_039922135.1 Blastocatellia bacterium | reverse complement strand
GCGAACCAGACGGATGGCGCGCGCCAATCCATCGTCACCAACAATGACATCGGCTTTGACCAATTCCGCAGACGGTTCCGCGCCGACCGGAACGCCCAGTGTCAACAATGCGGCGCGTGGCATCTGTACGCGCACGACATGGCCGCTGTTGGCGTCATCCGCGTAAGCCAGATAGGTCAATGGCAGATATTCCGTCGTCACTTCCTGCTCTTCCGTTCTGCTCGCACGCCGAGGCGATGCGGCGCTCTTTGCGCGCCTGATCGAAACTTCCGCGTTGACCGATTTCGGAGGGCTATTATTTGGCGCAATGGCGACAGGCCCGACTTTAACGGATTCTTCCGCGACGCTGTGATAATCAGGCGGCAGCGGCGTTTCGCCCGGCCAACGCGTCAACGCGGCTATCGTTATCACCGCAGCCACCATCGTCACCGCAATCGCCCACTGCGGCGACCGCCCGCCAGACAGCGCGGCGAAGAATCCGCGAGACGCCTGCCGCTTTGGCTCCACCGCAAGCTGCGCGCGCACGCGCTGGAAAAGAAATGGCGAATCGGCAGCGGCGTTGATGACTTCTTCATCCGCTCGCGCTGCATACACGGCTTCGCGGCAGAACTCTTCGAATGCTTCTTCTTCGCGTTGAACTTGGTGTTTCATTACAACTCCCGCCTTTGCCCTGTTTCAGCATCTAACTCAATCTTTTGATAAATGCCCGCAATAGATTTCGCGCCTGATATGTGCGCATCTTGACCTTCGGCACCGACCAATTGAGCAGTTTGCCGATCTCGGCGACCGACCATTCTTCTTCATAAAGCAGCGTTAGCGCCACGCGGTCTTCGGGACGCAACCGCGCCAGCAGCTTGCCGGCTAGATCGCGCGAAATCATTCGCTGCTCCGCGCTCGGCCCTGCCCCGGCAATCCATCCCGTCTGCGCGCGTTCGTGCAGATAGTCCGTTTGTCCATCGGTTAGTTCATCGAGCGAATTTTCGCGGCGGCGCGTGTTCCGCTTCAACTCATCCAAACAGGTGTTGACTGCGATTCGTTTCAGCCATGCGGCAAAAGATCGCTCTGAGCCGCCCTGGTATTGGCGCAGCGATTGATAGGCTTGGCAGAAACTCATCTGGATGACTTCTTCGATCTGCTCGCGCGATTTAAAGAATCGCCCGCCGATTCCGGCAATCATTCGTTTGTGGCGGGCGAACAATTCAGCGTACGCTGACTCATCACCGCCCAGCGTGGCGGCGACCAGTTTGTCATCTGGCATTGGAGTGACAGGTTCCGGCAATTCAATAACGGCAACCCGGGAGTGATAGGCCATAAGATTTCAGCGCGCAGCCTGCTTCTTCAAGATGGCAGAACGATTGCGCGCAACCAAGGTGGGCGAGTCGGGATCAAGCTCCATTGCATCCCGCCTCGCGGTCCACCTTTGCGAGGGCTGTTACCAATTAAGGCCTGCGCGGACTGCCTTCTCCGTTTGGACCGCCTGGAGGATGACCCGGGCCACCTGGCCCGCGAAACCCTCCCAAGCCATCAGGGCCGCCCGGAGGATGACCGGGGCCGCCTGGCCCACGAGGACCGCCCGGGCCACCAGGACCGCCCGCCAGCGAACCCAGCAGCCGCAATAAGCCTTCCGAACCAAGCGTCTGCGTCAGCGCATCCACTTGACCGCCTGCCTTCAACACGGCCAGCACATCCAGCTTGAACTTTGCGTCGGCTTCCAATCTGGCCTTGGTTGCGGCGGTGCCCAGATTGGCGATGATCGCAGCCTGTGAGTTGGCCTTGGCCTGATCGCCTGCCAAAATTGCGGCGTCAAAGGCTGCGCGCGCGGCTTCAAACTCACTGCCAGGCCCTGCCGGGTGATTACCATGACGGGCTTCGACCAATGCCTTCAATTGTGTTTCCTGATCCGCGCTCAGTCCAGTGGCGCTTGCTTCTTCAAGCGTCTTCTTCAACCTGGTTAACGGGTCGAAAGAACGCGTCGGCCGCTGCTGCGCAGAGGTCGCCGACGAAAAAACGACAGCTAGCCCTATTAGCGCAATGCTCAGCGCGATTGCTGAAAATTTCAGAGACATCCTGATCATTAGTTATACTCCTTGTTCATTCCTGCCTTTGTTTGCTTTCCATGGTTTTGCCAAATTCAATTGGCGAAAAGATGTGAGAGAACGTTTTCACTCGCCGATAAAGGCGACTAAAAAGGCCGGCTGGTTATGTTTTTTTCCAGCATGTCGGCTTCGGCAAGTGAAAAAGGAATACGGCCGCACTTCCAAAGATCGAATTCATGACGTTCCTATTCGCGGCCATTCGCAGCATGACGCCGCTAACCTCCCGTGCTACACTCCCGCCGCTCTAACAGAGTTCCTATTCAAATTTCAAACAACGATTCGCAATCGCTCACTTTATCTTCCTTCTTTCATTGCTCAATAGAAGTTAGCCGTTGATGATCGGTGTTTCTCTAATACCAAATTTATCAGGGGTTTTATGCCTTATGCAGGCGGATATTATCTTGATTCGTACAGTCTTCACCTTAATCCTGGTCATTGCCGGTGCGTTGATTCAACCGATCCCCGAATGGGTAGGCAAACAGATGAGCCTGCCCGGCGGTTCGCGATTGCTATCCGCGATTGCAGGGGGCTTGCTGGCAGGCGGGATTATCTTCTTTGAACTGCGCATCCGGCGTGCTTCGCTGAAAACCTTAATCGGCGCAGCCATTGGTTCAATTCTTGGAATCATCGGGGCCAGCTTGATGGGCTTTCTAATTACAGCCCAGCCTTGGGATATGGCAATGAAATCGTTCCTGACGCTGACGCTGACGCTGTTTATGGCGTACGTCGGATTGCTGGTCGGCGCGGCGAAGGGCGATTACATTGACCTGTCGGCGCTCGGCGGCATCTTGACCGACCGCCAGGCCAAACAGAGCTTTAAGATTCTGGACACCAGCGTCATCATTGATGGGCGCGTAGCCGATATCGCCGAAGCAGGGTTTATGGGCGGCGTCATCCTGATCCCGCAATTCGTTTTGCGCGAATTACAGCAGATCGCCGATTCGTCCGATTCAGCCAAGCGCAATCGCGGGAGGCGCGGCCTGGACGTCCTTCAACGCATACAGAAGAACAGCAATCTGGAAGTCCAAATCAACGACGCTGACTTCCCGAACGTGCGCGAAGTGGATTTGAAATTGATCGAACTTGGCAAACAACTGAATGCGCCCATCGTCACCAACGATTTCAACCTGAACAAAGTCGCCCACCTGCGCGGCGTCGAAGTGCTGAACATCAATGAACTGGCCAATGCATTGAAGCCCGTTGTTCTGCCTGGCGAAATCATGAAGGTTTTCATCCTGAAAGAAGGCAAGGAGTACAACCAAGGCGTGGCCTATCTGGATGACGGCACAATGGTCGTCGTGGACAACGCGCGCCGGATGATTGGCAAGAACGTGGACATGATCGTCACCAGCGTCTTGCAAACGACGGCAGGCAAGATGATTTTCGGCAAGGTGGACGATACACGTCCGGAACCCCGCACCGATCCGCGCACTGATCCACGAACCGATGGCCGCGAATCGCGCGACTTCCGTGACACACGGCCTTCGCGCCCAACGCCGATCCCAGCGCCGGCACCATCGTCGGCGATTGAATAACTGCGCCGCTGGTAGCCGGTTTCCAAAGGCAATTTGTGAAAAACGTTTGGCTGACATTTGCGGTGGGGTTGTTGTCGGCTTCGGCGCTGATTTCCGGCTATTCGAAGGTTGCGCGACGTGCGCCCGGCAATGAAGAGATCGTCCGAAAATTCGAAGCCGCTTTCAACAAACACGATGTGGCTGCAATGTCGTCAATTGTTACTGAAGATGCTCAATGGTTCAGCATCGAAGGTGACAAGATGGCCGTTGAAACAAATGGCAAGGCGGCGATGGAGAAATGGTTAAAAGGTTATTTTCAATCATGTCCTTCGTGCCATTCGGAGTTTGAGGCATTGATGGTGGCGGGCAGTTACGTCACCGTCCACGAGAAGGCGATGTGGGAAAGCAAGAGCGGTCCGAAATCGCAAAAGGGCCTTGGCGTATATGAAGTGCGCGACGGATTGATTCGCCGCGTATGGTATTACCCGGCGGAGAAATAGACGGCAACGCCCATCAATCCCTTTCGCTAACCACCGCCATGAACATCGCCATCATTCCCGCCGCCGGCAGCGGCACACGCGTCGGCGGACAAATCTCAAAACAATTTCTGGAAATCGCCGGAGCGCCAATTCTGGCGCATACGATGCAGCGGTTCATCGAATGCGACGACATCGGCGCGCTGGTTATTGCCTTGCCCGCCGACAAACTCAATGAGTATAGTCACTGCAACCAAATGGGCGATGTTCGCAAGCCGGTCTTCTATGTCAGTGGGGGGGCCGAACGCAGCGATTCAATCTTGAATGCGCTGAATGCTATCGCTCATTTGAATCCAGAAATCGTCGCGGTTCATGACGCCGTCCGCCCATTCGTTAGCCCAGCGCAAATTTCTGCCGTTATTGCCAAAGCGCAAGAGGTCGGCGCAGCGATCCTTGCATTGCCTGCAACGGACACGATCAAGGAAGTTGAAAATGGTTTGATTCAGCGTACGATTGACCGCCGACGCGTCTGGCGTGCCCAAACGCCGCAAGCGTTTCGCTACGAACTGTTGATGCGCGCCAACCTGGAAGCAAAGGCTGCGAATTTACCATCAGCGATGACAACGGACGATGCCATGCTGGTGGAACGATTGGGCGCAACAGTAGCCGTCGTTGAAGGTTCTCCCAACAACATCAAGATCACCACGCCGGAAGATTTGATTCTGGCAGAAAAACTATTCTCGGATCAGTACCGCTCGCGGTACTGATTTATCGAACGCCGCTTAAGGAGGCTGAAATCATGTTGACCGCCAGAGATGTAATCGTTGCTGCCGTCGCCGTCGCCGCGACGCTGGCTTTTGTAAGCTGGACGCCGACTCCTGCTGAACAAACCCCTGCCAAGTCCCAAGTCCCACCGATGATGACTTCGTCGGTATTTGACTGGAACAAGATGGAAGCGAAGCTAACAAAAGTTGGCGCGACGCGCAAAGTCTTTCAAGCGCCGACCCCAACGCTGGACGAATTGGAATGCCACATCACGACCTTGAATCCCGGCGAAACTCCGCACGCACCGCACAAACACTTGGACGAAGAGTTGGTGCTCGTCAGAGAGGGCACGGTCGAATCGCTAGTGAACGGTCAAACAAAACGCGTCGGCCCTGGCTCAGTAATCTTTCAATCATCCAATCAACTGCATGCCATCCGCAACGTCGGCGAAACGCCCGCGACCTACTTCGTCGTCAAATGGAACTCGCCTGGCATGCTGCGCCCTCTATCTGAATGGAAACCACCACAGAAATGAATCCGCTTTCGCATCGCATTGGCATCGGCATCGACGTTCATCGTTTGGTCGAAGGCCGCAAACTGATTCTGGGTGGCGTCGAGATTCCTTTCGACAAGGGTTTGCTCGGCCATTCGGACGGCGACAGTTTAAGTCACGCCATCACGGATGCTCTATTGGGCGCGGCAGGTTTAGGCGACATCGGCACACATTTTCCAGATAAAGACCCGCGATGGGCTGGGGCCGACAGCATGGTGTTTCTGGGCCACGTTTGCGGCTTGCTTGCTCAACACGGTTACGTTATCGCCAACATTGATGCGACGATTCTGGCTGAACTCCCAAAGATGATGCCACATATTCCAGCAATGAAAGCGAAGCTTGCCGAAGTCATGGCGATTGATCCGTCAACCCTTAATATCAAAGCCAAAACCAATGAAGGTATGGATGCTATCGGGCGCGGTGAAGCAATTACCGCGCAGGCGATTGCGCTGATCTTCAAAGAATAGACTGAAAGAGTAAGCGGAAAGAGTTATTTTGATGCGACCGCAAGATTTAATTGAAAAGAAGCGCGACGGCAAAGAGCTGACGCGCGATGAAATTGCATTTTTGATTCGCGGCTACACGCGCGATGAGATTCCAGATTATCAAATGGCCGCCTGGCTGATGGCCGGATTTCTGCGTGGGCTGACCGACGCCGAAACACAGGCGCTGGTCGAAGAGATGCTCTATTCCGGCGATATATTGACGCACGATCACGTCGCCCTGCCCAAAGTGGACAAGCATTCGACCGGCGGCGTCGGTGACAAGACTTCGTTGGTCATCGCGCCAATTGCCGCCGCCTGTGGCGTGGCTGTGCCTATGATTTCAGGCCGCGCACTGGCGCACACGGGCGGCACCCTGGACAAACTGGAAGCCATTCCCGGCTTTCGCACTGATCTATCACTAACAGAATTCAAAGACGTGCTGGCGCGCTGCGGGTTAGCGCTGATCGGCCAGACTAAAGAGATTGCTCCGGCTGACAAAAAGCTTTACGCGCTGCGCGACGTGACGGCGACTGTGCAATTCCGTCCTTTTATCTGCGCTTCGATTATGTCGAAAAAACTGGCCGAAGGCATTGACGGTCTGGTGCTGGACGTCAAAACCGGCAGCGGCGCGTTTATGCAGGAGTATGAAGAATCGCGCAAACTGGCCGAATCACTGGCCACGATTGGCCGCCGGATGGGAAAACGCGTCATTGCGCTGATCACCGATATGAACCAGCCGCTGGGCCAATGGGTTGGCAACGCCGTCGAAACGTTTGAGGCGATTGAAATGCTGCAAGGCAATCTAACAGGAGATTTTGCCGAACTGTCTTTGGAACTAGCCGCGCAGATGATCGTAGTCGGCGGCCTGGAAACCAACCTGGACAAAGCCCGCCAGCAATCCCGCGATGCCATCACCTCCGGCGCGGCAATGGAAAAGTTCAAAGCAGTCATCGAAGCGCAAGGCGGCAACCCGCGCGTTTGCGACGATCCGAAGCTGCTGCCACAAGCGGGAAAGCAAAAAACGATCACTGCTCAGCACTCCGGTTTCGTTGCCGGAATCGAAACGGACGAAATTGGGCGAATCGTGATGGAGTGGGGCGGCGGGCGCAGGCGGTTGGAAGACAAGATTGATTACGCAGTCGGACTGTATATCCACGCCAAACTTGGCAATAAGGTGAAAGCGGGCGAGCCGTTGGTGACTGCTTATTTCAACGATGAGTCGAAGTTTGAGGAGATGCAGGCGAGGTTGCTGAAGGCTTATCGAATCGAGGAAACCCGCCCAATCCCTGAACCATTGATTAAAGCTGTAATCTGAAATCAGCCAGGAAGATCAGAACTTCTTCCACTTTCCTACTTCTTCACATCCCGGTGCGTCACGCGCGCATGAAAGCCTTTGCGGTTCAGGTTCTGGCTGAGCGCGTTGGCCAATGCGACTGACCGGTGTTTGCCGCCGGTGCAGCCTATGCCGACAGTGACGTAACTTTTTCCTTCACGCTGATAAAGCGGAATCAAGTAATCAAGCAGATCATTGAATCGTTTTGTCGTCTCACAGGCTTCTTCGTTTTTTTCCAGATATTCGATGACGGGCTGGTCGTTGCCCGTCAGTTCGCGCAGCTCCGGCACGAAGTACGGATTGGGCAGGAAGCG
>JBDSAM010000293.1:0-2949 GCA_039922135.1 Blastocatellia bacterium | reverse complement strand
CCTGCATCAGGTAATCCATCGCCTCAGTGACGGTCATCTTGCGCGATTTGGTGCGGCCACCGAACAGACCCGGCATCATGTCCTTCAGGTTGACGTCCATCTCTTCGACGCCCTGATTGGTGATGATCTCGAAAGAGGGAAAGTTGCGTTCGCGGACTTCCATTTCGACCACGCGCGTGTCCAGGCGGCCTTCGCGCAATTGCTGGCGAAACTTTTCGCGCGTCCGGTTATAGGTCTCCTGCGCGGCAGTGGGCGTGTCTTCGATCTGGTCAATTGACGAATCGAACGCACCATCTGAATTCCCGCCCGAATTGCCTGCTGCCTTGCTGGGCGGCAACAGCATATCCAGAATGCGCTCTTCGACATTCTGTTCGGCTTTGTCCGCGATCTCATCCACCTTTTCCGCGCGCACCATATCAACCGAAATCTCCACCAGATCGCGGATCATGGATTCAACATCGCGCCCGACGTAGCCGACTTCCGTAAACTTCGACGCTTCGACTTTGACGAATGGAGAAGACGACAGCCTTGCCAATCGCCGCGCGATCTCGGTTTTGCCGACGCCGGTCGAACCTATCATGATGATGTTTTTGGGCATCACGTCCTGCGCCATATCGGCGGGCAGCTTCTGGCGGCGAACACGATTGCGCAGCGCAATGGCTACGGCGCGCTTGGCGGCATTCTGCCCGATGACGTGCTTGTCCAGTTCCACTACGATCTGGCGCGGCGTCAAATCATCCAGGCCTTTCGGCTCTTCCAAATCACCTTTTAGGTAAACAACCATAATTTGATTGCGGATTGCGGATTGCGGATTGCGGTTTCGGGAGCGTCATACTCCGCATTCCGCATTCCCATTCCGCATTCATCACAGTTCCTCGATCACTAATTTCAAATTGCTGTAAATGCAGATTTCGCCCGCGATCTTCATCGCTTCTTCCGCCACTTGATAGGCGGTCAGTTCCGTGTTGCGCACCAGCGCACGCGCCGCAGCCAGCGCATAAGGTCCACCCGAACCGATGCTGACGATGCCATCGTCCGGTTCGATCACATCGCCGTTGCCGCCAATGACCAGCGTGCTTTGCGCGTCGGCGACCAGCAGCAAGGCTTCCAGATTGCGCATCATCTTGTCGGTGCGCCAGTCTTTGGCTAGTTCGACGGCGGCGCGGTTCAGTTGTCCGTGAAATTGTTCCAGCTTCGATTCGAAGCGTTGAAATAGGGCGAAGGCATCGGCGCTCGCGCCGGCAAAGCCCGCCAGCACTTTGTCGCTGTACAGCCGCCGGACCTTGCGCGCGCCCGATTTCATAATCGTATCGCCCATCGTCACCTGCCCGTCACCGGCGATAACGACTTTGTCATCGCGGCGCACGGACAGAATGGTGGTGCTGCGAATCTTCGGAGCTTGTTTGCCGCGTGGGGTTTCGTTTGAATGCAAGGGATAAGGCATGGCCGGGACTATAGCGACCGCTTGCAAGCCCTGTCAAGAAAGGCTTCAGCGAGCATCCGCGGTCTGGCGTAATTGCACTCAGACGGCAATCTACAATGATGCAGGCTGAGTCCGTCGGCTTCCCTGCAGCGCCTGTGAAACTTGATGCCGCGCTTGCCGGTGGCGCCAGGAGTTTGCATAAACAGCCGTGACTTGCTGCGTGGCGTGCCAGAAAGATGTGTCCGTCTGTGGTTGACAGGCCTTCCGTCGCTACGCTACTTTGCGCGACTTCAAGCAGCGGCTCGATTTGCACTGGCTTGATTTCACTAACACCCAACAACTATTTCGACAGGAGAAGAACTAATGGCTATCAAAGTAGGCATCAATGGCTTTGGCCGCATTGGACGCAACGTTCTGCGGACGGCGCTGGGGGATAAAGAGATTGATTTCGTCGCGGTCAACGACCTGACCGACACCAAAACGCTGGCGCATCTGCTCAAATATGATTCCATTCTGGGCAATCTGGATCACGAGATTACGCACACCGAAAACTCAATCACGGTCGGGGGCGACACTTTCCGCGTCTTCGCCCAAAGAGATCCCAAGCTGATTCCGTGGGAAGAAGTCGGCGCTGAAATCATAGTTGAATCCACCGGTCATTTCACCGACCGGGAGAAAGCCGCCGCTCACCTGCGTGGCGCAGTCAAGAAGGTTATCATCAGCGCCCCGGCAAAGAACGAAGACATCACCATCGTGCTGGGCGTCAACGAAAAGAGCTACAACCCAGCAGAACATCATGTCATCTCGAATGCTTCCTGCACCACCAACTGTCTGGCTCCGGTCGCCAAAGTCATCAACGAAAACTTCGGCATCAGGAAAGCCCAAATGACGACGATCCATTCATACACAAACGATCAGGTCATTCTGGATTTCCCGCACAAGGATTTGCGCCGCGCCCGCGCTGGTGCGCTTTCGATGATTCCGACCTCGACCGGCGCGGCCAAAGCCATCGCGCTGGTGCTGCCTGAACTGAAAGGCAAATTTGACGGTATATCCGTCCGCGTTCCGACACCGAACGTTTCGCTGGTGGACGTGGTGATGGAGCTTGAAAAAGAGACTACGACTGAAGAGGTCAATGCCACGCTGAAGAATGCGGCCGACGGAGAGTTGAAAGGCATCCTGGCTTTCGAGACCGCGCCGCTGGTTTCGATGGACTTCCGGGGCAACTCCAATTCATCCATCGTGGATGCCGATTACACCAAAGTCATTGGCGGTAATTTGGTCAAAATCCTTTCGTGGTATGACAACGAGTGGGGTTATTCCTGCCGCGTCCGCGACCTGATCAAATACTTGGCGTCGAAAGGCCTGTAAGTCAGTAACGTGAGGGTTAGAGAACAGGCGACAAATCAAAAGCCGCAGCGGAAGTTTACACTTCGCTGCGGCTTTGCTGTTTGTGATTGCGATGAAGCGGGAGACGGGACTCGAACCCGCGACGTCCAGCTTGGGAAGCTGGCATTCTACCACTG
>JBDSAM010000292.1:0-3239 GCA_039922135.1 Blastocatellia bacterium | reverse complement strand
CAAAGTATCGAACTGATTACCGAAATTTGTCGCAGATAATTCGCCGAAACTTCCGCCGCGCCTTGCTCGACGCGATGTTGCCACAGCCATTCAATCACAGTTGATATGCCCAATGGCTGATCGTCCTTTTTTTCGTGCGCAGCTTCAACAGCCAGCCGCGCAACGTAAAACAGATAAACCATCCGGTCGGCAAGCTCGCGGAAGAAGACGCCCGCTGATAATTCATCCATTGCTAGCGCGGTTTCTAATTCGTCGCGCAGGGCCTCCAGCTTTGCCTGGCTACGAGCCTTCAATTCAGCATCTTCAATCGAATCGAACATCTGGTGAACAATGTCGAAATAGGACTCGTGCAGTTTGCCGCGCTGGCAATCGCGCACCGATTGCGCGATCAATGTGCCGTGCGCGCCTTCCCAAGCTTCGAAAATCACCGAATCGCGCAGCAATCGCGGCAGGATGGAAAAGTTTTCCATCGCGCCATTGCCGCCCAGCACTTCAATGCCGCGCCGGATAACATCGGTGGCTGAAATTGAACTGCGGTATTTGTTCAAATTGACGATCAGGCGGAAGAACTTTTTCGTGGCTACATTGGCTCGCCCGGCTTCAATCTCATCGCGCAAATGCGCCAGATACAAACTGCCCGAAGTCATTCCCATCGTCTCGCATCGCATCTCAGCCAAGATTTCCTGCACCAGTGGAAAGGTTCTGATCGCAGTGCCGAATGCTTGCCGGTGTTGTGCATATGTCCACGCAATTACATAAGCCCGCCGCGCCGCGCCTGCGGAACCTACAGCGTTATACATCCGCGACGTGTTGATGACGAACTCCATCGCTTGCAAAAAGCCCTTGCCATCATCTTGCCCTGAATGCCGGCCGATTTGATAGGCCACGCAATCACGAAAGTCTATTTCAGCGGTCGCCATGGATTTTGTCCCCAGCTTCTCTTTCAACCGGCGCAAGTAAATTCCATTCGGCGAACCATCGTCCAGCCGTCGCGGAACCAGGAACAATCCCAAACCTTTTGTTCCTTCCGCGCCGCCTTCCGGTCGCGCCGTCATCAATGCCAAGTCCGCCGAGGCATTCGAACAGAACCACTTTTCGCCGTCGATCAGCCACTTGTTCTGTTTGGCGTCAACCAGCGTAGCCGTGCAGACGTTCGCGCCGACATCCGACCCACCCTGCACTTCGGTCAGAAACTGCGCGCCGTGCAATTTGCGGTCGTAGTCCGCGTCAAGCAATCGCGGCAGATACTTTGCCTTCAATTCATCGCTGCCGGCGTACTGTAAAGTTTTAATGACGCCCGCCGTGCAAGCCAGCGGGCAATTGTGACCAGCCTCGCCGTTGTATGAAGACAGATAAAACAAGGCCAGCGCCAGCAGATTGCTCTCCGGTTCGCCGTACACAGACATCACGCCCGAACCGTAAATGTGCCGCCCGGCCAGATGATGATCTGACGATTGCTGTAGCTCTTCGATGCGGTCGCCGGTGACCGAATAGCGATCCAGCCGCGGCAGGTTCTCCGCCAGATTCGCGCGCCGTGCTGCTTGGTCAACAATCGTCGCGGCTTCACCGCCGAACTTAGACAGACGCACGGCGTGAAGCTGCAAACGTTGCTCGCCCCACAGGAATGCCAGCACGCTTTGCAGATGAGCATCTGTTTCGTAAAAGTTGCTAGGCTGATCTGCTTCCCAATCGTTGAGTTCGGCGCGTCCCTGTCCGGCGGTGCGTGCTGGGATTTGTGGCTGAAGTTCTCTGGATAGTGTGCTCATAAAATTGCCTTGATGAAATTCGTTTTGTGGTGAGCTTGCGCGGGAAAGATAAAGGCAGGTAAAGTCCAGCGCAAGTTTTCACGCCTTTTCATTTTCGAACTGAAGGAGAACAAGAAGATGCCCAAACCTGTTTCGTCGCTGGTCTGGCTTATCGTGGTGGCGATCTTTGCCATCGTAATGACCGCCCGCTGGAATATTGTTGACCCGGCAGCATCGGCCTCTGCGCCGCGCGAAGTGAAGTTTAAGAAGACAGTGCTTGACCGCGAATTCCGATCAGAAGGCGTCACGGTCGCCGATGTTAATCACGATGGCAAGTCAGACGTGCTGGCTGGGAATTTGTGGTATGAGGCACCGAACTGGACGCTGCATGAGATTCAACCGGCGCAGAAATTCGACGCAGCCAAAGGTTATAGCAACAGCTTCGTCAATTTCACGATGGACGTGAACCGCGATGGCTGGCCCGATCAAATTCGCATCGGATTACCCTTTGAACATCGCGTTCTCTGGCTGGAAAACCCGAAAGGCAAAAGCGGCGCGTGGGCAGAACACACAATGTTTCGCAATGCCTGCAACGAAAGCCCGACGATGGCTCGCTTGTCTGGCGCGGGTAAAGACCCGGTTATGATCTTCTCGTTCGATGATGCCCAGATGGCTTGGTATGAGGCGGGGAAAGATGCGAATGCCGAGTTCACTGCGCACGCCATCAGCGAAAAGTTTGCGAAAGACAAAGCCAAAGACAACGGCGTCTTTCGCTATTCGCATGGGTTGGGCGTGGGCGATGTAAACGGCGATGGCCGCTCGGACGTGTTAATTCGCAGCGGCTACTGGCAATCACCCGCCGATCCACGCCAGACCGATTGGAAATTTGTCCCAGCCAATTTCGGCGACGAATCCGCGCAGATGCACGTGTATGACGTGAACGGTGACGGTTTGCCGGATGTACTTTCCAGCTCAGCGCACAAAGTCGGCGTCTGGTGGCACGAACAACAGAAAGACGGTTCGTTTCTCACACATACTATTGACCAAAGCTTTTCACAATCTCACGCGTTGGAACTGGCTGACATCAACGGCGACGGGCTGAAAGATTTGGTGACTGGCAAACGCTTCTGGGCGCACGGTCCAACGGGCGACGTGAGTCCAGGCGATCCGGCGGTGCTGGTTTGGTTCGAGCTTCAACGCAAAGGTAAAGAGGTGAGATGGATCAAACACGAGATTGACAACGACAGTGGCGTCGGCACGCAATTCGTCGTTGCCGACCTGAATGGTGACAAACTGCCGGACATCATCACGTCAAACAAAAAAGGCGTTCACGTTTTCATCCAACAGAAATAGGATCGGCCACGGAGCGCACAGAAAGCACGGAGAAAGGATAGTTCTCTGATTTCTCTGCGACCTCTGTGGCTAGACTGGTCAGTTATGCAAATTCTGAAAAAGAAAATCTACGACGTGTGTGTCATCGGCTCCGGCGCAGCG
>JBDSAM010000291.1:0-4834 GCA_039922135.1 Blastocatellia bacterium | reverse complement strand
ATCTTCGCTGCCAGCAGTTTGAATGCTTCTTCCACGCTTTCGCCGGACTTCGCACTGGCTTTCAGGACGCTCCATCCACGATTCCGGCACTCTTCGATGGATTGATCATCAATCTCCCATTCACTTGCCAGATCGGCTTTGTTGATCAGGAAGACGAAAGGCAGCGGACCGATGTCTTTTGCCACACGCTCGGCCAGCATCCGCGCCGTATCCAGCGTGCTCCGCCGTGTACCGTCGGCAACCAGCAAATACCCAGCCGCGCCGCGCAAATAGTCCATGCGGATTTTCTGGAATTCATCCTCTCCGGCTAAATCCCAAAGAATCAAGTTAACTTCTTGATCGCTAAGCTGGACGGTCTTCTTGTCCACTTTGACGCCGACGGTGGTCAGGTATTGGTCGGAGTAGATGCTTTTGACAAAGCGTGAAACCAGGCTGGTTTTGCCAACGGCGAAGGCACCCAATAGACAGACCTTTTTCTGAATCATCGGTGCTCCTCTTTCGGGTCGGCATGGAGTAATTGTGCTTTCGCTTGACGCGGGGTCAGCAGAGATACGTTGAATGACACGCTGCGGTTGAACTGCCTGTCGGCTGCGCTGGTTTCGGCGCGCACGGGTTGGTCGGAACCGACGCCAGCCACGGCTAGGGAGTCTGGATTGATCTGTTTAGAAGTAAGCACCGAGAGGATTTTAGCGGCCCGCTCCTGGCTCAGCCGTTGATTCAGACTGACCTCACCTTCAGTGTCTGTGTGGCCGACGATTACAATGCGGACGCTGCGGCCTGCAGCGGAAGCGAGGAGAGAAAGTTTTTGAACGTCTGAGAGCAAAGCCTGCAAGGCTTGGGTTTGGCCGGGCGCGATCTGGGCGCTTCCGGTAACAAAGCGGATGACCTGTTGCTGGATTCGCTGCTGCACCATTTCCGGTTCTTTCAAATCTTCGTCAATCAAATTCCTGTCGTCATAGGCAATAACCCCAGGCAGCGCCCGGGCGATGCGCTGCGATTCCGAAACCCAGTCATGTGGAGCAATGCCATTTGCTTTGAGCGTGCCGTTATCGAATTTCAACTCAGCGGTTGAAGGCGGTTCAAGGATTTTCTGCGCGCGCGCCAGAATGAATCGTGGCTCCAAGGCCTGATATGGTTCCCAATGCGCGACGACGGTTGAAGGATCAATTGGCGTTTCGTTGCGCAAGATTGCTTCAGGATCGGCAGCCAGCGGATCGCGCAATCCGGTGATAAAACGTTTGCCGCCTTGTTTGCCGGTTTCGGCAACTACAATGCCGGGTTCGCTTTTCAGCCGGTCCAAATAGGTGTTCCAGCGCCACTGCGCTCGCACTGCGAAAAATCCCCACGTGCCGAGCGTGATTATAAGTGCCGCCAGCAGCAGCCAAACGTAGGCGGGAATTTTGAACTCGTCCGGATTGGCGCGGTCTGTGTATTGCGAATGCAGGCATCCTTCCAGATGATGGCGGCAGTTATCGAATGCGGACGAATCGCCATTGAACAAAGCCAGATTATCCCGCTGTTCGAATTGAATCGCTTCCAACGCTGGCGCAAAGTAATCGCCACGCATAGTTTCAGGGCACTGACCATTGATGACGATGGCCAGCACGGCAGACGGTCCCGATTCAAACCAGACTTTGCGGTCGCCCATATCCAATGCATCAATTTGCTCTTCGTCTCGCCGCCCGAACGAATCTCGCGCGAAGTTGCCGATGGCCATTTGAATCGCAGTCAGCATTCCTGACACGATGTCGGCGTCTTGGGTGATGGCGGTATCCGCTGCGACGTGTTGCAGCAACAAGCCTGTTTGTTTATGAATCAGAAAGACCTGCTCGACCCGGTAAACCAGCGTATGCAGCATGACGACTTCGGCAAACGACTTGCCGGTTCGCCTGGCCTCGATCCGCCACTTTAACCCTTGTGACGAGAAGCTGTGTTTCAATGCCTGATCGAAGGACTGAACCATCCCGCTTAAGGCCGCGGCAATGGCGCGGCGGATGGCTGGCCCCATCAACGGCGAGATCGCTTCGGCCACTGGCTGCGGGTCTTGTTTGATCGAGTTCTGAAAGGCTTTGATGATGGTGGGCGAGAGGGCTTCGGAAAGCGCGTCATCCTGCGCGTTGCGCAGCCGGATGGCTTCGGGCAATGGTCGGCTCAGTTCGTGCGCGCGTACACTGGAGTTGTTTAGCCGTTCCAGAATGTTGCCGATCTGAAGCTGCTCTGGTTGCATCAACAGACGGCGCAATTCTTCCAAATCACCCAGGATTGTTTCAGCCGATTGTGCAGCATCTTGCGTCGGCGCATCGGCCATCTGATCAGGCGGATCAGGTGGAAATGGTTTCGACGAAACTATGCGCAGCGGAGAATCGCTCATATTGAGGGTTGAGGATTGCGGATTGCTGGTCAGTGTGTCCCTGCCTCTATATGGATTTCTGGCTGCAATCCGCAATCGAGATTACTCTTCGCCTGGCAGCTTAAACTCGTTGTTCAATCGCATTGCCACCTCGGTAAACAGGTTGGCCAGCGCTGAGCGGTCTGTCTTATCGTTGCGCAGTTCGTGAGCTTCGCGCTGAAACTGGGCTGCCAGATCGTCGTATTTCTGACGAATCTCGTCGGACAGGGTCTTGGCTTGATCCAAAAGCTGTTGCCGCAATTCGCGCTGTGCCTGCGATGAGTGTTCGTCCAGGGTGTTGATATTGTTCGTTAGCGAACGCGCCGAATCACGCAGTTCGCGCGTTATGTCTTCGTCGGACTGCGTGCGCTGCTGGGTTTCGGATTTTACGCGATCTCCAAGTGCGGTAATTTCCTGCTTGATGAACGTTTCAAGCGAATCAAAACGGCGGCGCGTGTCCTCGCGGGCGTCGGCTGCTTCTTTCAGCAGACGCTCTTCCAGCCGCGCAAAGCGGCGGTCGTAATCGCGCATTTGTGAACCGAACAGGATGTCGCGAATTTTTTCAATGTTTCCCCCACTTGGCATCTCTTGTCCCGTACTAGAGGAAGAGTCAGGCGCGGCTGCTGGCAGAGTAGTTGGCGGAGTGGCCGACTGACCAACTGACTGAGCGGCCGACTGAGCGGCCGACTGAGCGGCCGACTGAGCGGAATGATGAAGGTCAACGGCAGGCATTGGGATGACGTTGTAATCATCGGCGGCATTCATAAGCTTACTCCTTAGATAAAATCGTGGGGGATTGAGCAACTTCTAGTAATTTTTTCTTGCCGAAATGAACGGCGTTGGAAGTGGGGAATCAGTCTTCTGTTTCCCGCTTAGGCCCGCTTTGGCGGCGTAAGCATACTTGATGAAATCGAAGAACAGCAATGCTGACGACGCAAGATGACGAAAGGAAAACGATGGCTGAGCAAAAAACTTTGCGGCTTCAGACTATTCTTGGCTTCGATATAGGCGGAACGAAGACCGCCATTGTCGAAGGAACGCACGACGCGGCGATTCTGCAGCGTGAAGAGATACTGACCGAAGCCTCCCGCCCTTTTGCCGAAACTTTCCCGCGTGTGGTTGCAACAGCCAAACAAATTATCGAAAACGCCAATGTTGCAGGCCGCGTGATCACTGCGATCAGCGTCTCCATCGGCGGCCCGCTCAAAATCAGGGAAGGCTTACTGATTGATCCGCCGCATTTGCCCGGCTGGCACGGCGTCAATTTGAAAGAAGTATTGCAACGCGAATTCCCGCATCTGCCGGTTTTCATCGAACACGATGGCAATGCGGGCGCAGTGGCTGAATTTTATTTCGGCGCGGGGAAGGGGCGCGTTGGGTTGCGACATCTGATCTTTCTGACCTTCGGCACTGGGCTGGGCGCGGGAATCATCGTTAATGGTCAGTTGCTGCACGGTGCAACCGATACTGCGGGAGAAGTTGGGCATCTGCGGCTGGCTTGGTCTGGGCCTGTGGGATTTGGCAAAGCTGGCTCTTGGGAAGGTTTTGCTTCCGGGCAAGGATTGGTCGAACTAGCCGCGCAAATGTTTCCGCACCGCTGGCAGCAGTCTACACCGATTAGTGAAGTTGTCGAGGCGATGATGGCCGATGATGAAGACGCGCTTGCCATCGCCGCCGAAGCCGGAATGTGGATGGGCAGGGGAATCGCCTTGCTTGTGGACACGCTTAATCCACAGATGATTGTGTTGGGATCGCTGGCTGTGGCGTTGGGGCGAGCGCATACTTGCTCCGGCGCGGCTGGCATTGGCCGAAGAGGCTCTGCCGCAAGCCGTCGCGGCTTGCGAGATCGTTCCGGCAAAGCTGGGAAAAAAGATCGGCGATATTGCCGCGTTGATGGCAGCCATCATTGCCGCAAAATAAGAAAGGGGGTTGCAAAACAAGAAAGGGGAGCGTGGATTTGACATCCACGCTCCCCTTTCTTGTTTCACAAAAGCGAATGAGATTTTATCGCTAATTCTCAGGCGGCTTGGTTGTATCGCCGTTTTTGCGAAGCGTTGGGCGCTCGGACTTCTGTTCCTTCTCTTCGCCACTCGTGCTGCTCGCGTCTCCGCCTTCGCCCGGCGTTGGCTGACGCCGTTTGAGCGTCGGGCGCTTGCTGTCCGCTTCCGTCGCGCCGCCACGTCCGCCGATTGCGCGCGCATTGGTGATGGAGATCAACCGGTTTTTGACCTGCTGAAATTCCGAAGTGTTGATGGTGTATTCGCTGCGGTCCGGAAAGCGGGCAATCAAGGCATTGACCTTGTCAATGCGGTCGCCAACCATCGGATGCGTACTGAAGATACGCGACACGGTGCCTGGTTTTTTCTTCTCCTGCGCCTGCAGTTTTTCAAAGAAAGTCGCCATCGCGCGCGGATCATAACCAGTAGCCCACAGGTACTGCACACC
>JBDSAM010000290.1:0-6109 GCA_039922135.1 Blastocatellia bacterium | reverse complement strand
GGCGTCGGCACATTGACCGTCGTGCCGCCGAAGGTCACCGCAGTGGTGGTTGCGGGCGCGGCCACGTCGCCCTGGTTCTTGACCGTCACGCGCAGGGTCGTTCCTGAGAACGCGCAGAAGTTCGACGACCCGTTCGGCGTCATCGGCGCCAGATCGGGCTTCGGACGCTGCGGGCCGCAGTTGCTCAATATATCGTTGCCATTGAGCAGATCGAATACGCCTGTCAGCAGCACCATATCCGCTGTCCGATTCTCGAAGATGGACGAGCGCGCCTGAGCGAACAAATCCTTCAGCAAGGTGTCCCGCGTGATGGTGAAACCGTTGCCCAATGGAACAGGCACCAAGTTCAATCCCCAAGCGTGCAGCGGGCTTTCATTGACGGTGAACATTCGCGCACCGCCATCGTTGCCAGCACCTTCGGCGCTTAACTGCGCGGCTACGAACTCCTGGTTGAGTTGTTGCAATGGGGTCAATGTTCCATAACCCAGCGCGTTACCTTGCAGCGCCATCTTGATGTCGGCGCGGTCGTTGGTGTTGACCGGCGAATTGTAATTCACGCCGCCGATCAAGACTTGGCCGTGCGGCAGGTTGTTCAAATGCAGCAGGTAATACTGCGGCGAGTAGAAGCAAATCGTGTCGCAGGTCTTCACTTCAATGCTCACCTTGAAGCTGCAAGTGGACGTGTTGCTGGAGGTGTCTGTAGCCGTGCAGACAACAGTCGTTACGCCTGGCGGGAAGGCAAAACTGGACGGCGGAACGCAAGCCGTGGTCACTCCGGGACAATTGTCCGTAGCCACTGGCGGCGGATAGCTGATAACCGTCGTGCCTCCGCAACTGGTCGTATTGACGTCGCTTGGGCAAGTGATCTTCGGTTTTTCTTTGTCCTCCACTGTCACAGTGAAGCTGCACGAAGCCGTATTGCTTGCGGCATCGGTCGCAGTGCAGGTGACGGTCGTCGTGCCCTTTGGAAAGACCGAAGTGGACGGTGGCGAACAAGCGACGGTCGCGCCGGGACAATTGTCGGTCACAGTGGCCGTGTAGGTGACAACCGCCGTGCATAATCCCGGATCGGTTGGTTGCGTGATGTTGGCCGGACAGACAGGCTTGGGAGGTTCCGTATCTGCCACCGTCACCGTGAAGCTGCATGAAGATTTATTGTTAGCAGCGTCAGTCGCGGTGCAATTGACGGTTGTTGTGCCTTTCGGGAAGGCGAAGCCGGATGGCGGAGTACACGCAACCGTCACGCCCGGACAATTGTCAGTCGCTGTCGTCGAATAAGTGACAGCAGCCGTGCACAGTCCCGGATCAGCGGGCCGTGTGATGTTGGCCGGACAGACGGGCGTCGGCAGTTGGGCATCGTTGACCGTCACCGTGAAGCTGCACGAAGCCTTATTTGGCGGAACGGCGCTGTCAGTTGCCGTGCAATTGACGGTCGTTACGCCTTTCGGGAAAGCGAAGCCTGATGGCGGAGTGCAGACGGTTGTCACACCCGGACAATTATCTCCTCCTGTCACGGTAAAGGTGGTCACCGCCGTGCACAGTCCAGGATCGGTTGTCCTTATAAGATTGGCTGAACAGGTGATTGACGGTGGTGTAGCGTCCTTGATAATGCCTTCGATGGAAGTAGCGGCCCCTGTGCCGTTGGACGGCACCTCGACGAACTTGCCGATGGCGGTGGGGGTGGTGGTGAGGTCGGCGTAGCGCTTCATAACGACCCCCTCTACTCCGGCGGGCAGAGGATACTCAGGCAGCCTTTCAATGCGATTGTTCGGTGATGCTCCCGGTAATCCTACCAGCACTGAGGAAATGATAATGCCTTGGCTCGCAGCCGCATTCGCCACGTTTATGGCGTTGACGTCATCAGATCCGACCTGGAATCCGCCCGTACCGCAGCCGCCCGGGGGATTATCGGTGACCAGGACAATGATCTTGAAACATTCGGCGCGGAACGCTCCCACTGAGGCACCCGTCGGCGTCTCGCAACTCACTGCCCCAGGGCCGCTAATGACCAGCCTGAGCGCCTCGTCCGAAGCCGCAAATTCGCCCATCCCGCCACCAGCCGCAATATTGTTAACGGCTGTGGTGATAGTCGGGATGCTCGAGGTCAGCGGCTGATCCACTTCGATGTCGTGTTTGAAAGTGACCAGGCCCATCCGCAGATTCATGCCCGTCTGTGTGTTGGCCGTCGTAATGATTGCGGCCAAGCCGGCTTTGATGTTGTTGATGGCCGGTCCCATGCTGCCAGTGTCGTCCACCACCAGCACGATGTCCGCGCACTTGCAGCCTGCTTGCATGGAGGCGAAGGCGCTGGCATTCGGCAAAGTGGTAGCCACTGGGAAAGCGATGGTGTCGGATGTCCCGTTCAACGAAGATGCTGTTGTTGATGAAAGGGATGGAGATGCGATACCGCGAAACAAGGCGTTATCACGCAAGAGATCGATAGCTTGCGCTGAATGAGTCCGGCCAGACGCGGTGAGCAAGCTCACCAGTCCGATCAATACCAGAAACATTCCCGCCAGAGAAAGGACGCGAAGTTTTGAATGATTCATAAACCCTCCTTAAAGGTTGGAAAGCTGAGTTTTTCCCGTCATCGTTGACTGAAATTGCCGGCCTGTAATGGCGGGACGAAGGTCAACCCGATGGATTGAAAACCGCGCCAGCAGAACTGCCCCGAATGCGCGATGTCAGGACATCGGATTCAATAAAGAACACATCCGTATCGGGAGTTGTCAGGCACCGGCTCCAATCACGGAAACAAGCAAACTACTATGCGGGTAAAACGTAGAAGACGGCTTTGGTTATATTTCCCACGCTCTGGCTGTGGCTGTCAGCAACTAAGAATCAGAATTCAGAAGAAATCAGCATTAAAGGCCAGGAATCAAATCTTACAACGGCGCGGATTATAGTGATAAAAAGAGATTTCTCAACATAAATTTTCAGACCTCAGCCCAATAAATGCGAGCGCGGCAGTAATTTCAACCGGCGTGCACTTACGCCGTCGGTTTATCAGGCACCGGCACGCTGGCGTGGAAGTCGTGATAGAACCGTGGCACATAGGAATTAAGCAGTTCTTCGACGCGCGCCGGTTCGTGCGAAGCGACGATCAGTCCGGCGTGGTGATGCTTGTTCATCCGCCAGACGATTTCAGCGTCATCGTAATCTGACAAATCAGGCCATTCCTGACGAGCCAGCGAAATAATGATGCCGGAATAAAGGTCATGGTGTTTCTTCAGTTTATAGGAATTGCTATCAGTTGCCGTTTCGACCTTTGCCCATTCAGCCCAGAGGTTCAGGCCAGTGGCCGCTTCGACGGTTTCGGCGATGTTCGCGCCGCCGACGCGCGAGGCAATCTCCAGAAAGTAGAATTTGCCGTCGTCGTGGCCCCCGGTTGCTGATTTGATGAATTCGGCGTGCGTCACGCCGCGCACCAAGCCCATATCCTTGATCACCTCTTTGTTGATCTTCTGAAGTGCTTTTTCGTCTTTCGATTTTCGCGGCAGTATTCGCGTGGTGAAGATGCCGCCGTCGTGGGCAACGTTCATCGGCGGCGCGCCGTACTTGCTGACTGCGGCAAAAAGCACCTTCTTATGTTCGACAATCGAATCCACGTGGAAGACTTCGCCCGGGACGAATTTTTCCAGCACATAGTTTGATTGGTCGTCGCCCAGTTGATCCAGGATCCGCCACAACTCTTCCTGATCGCGCAGCTTCTTGATACCGATGGCCGAGGCCGACGAACGCGGCTTTAACATCCACGGAGCGGGCACGGAATTCATGTAATCGCGCAAGTCGTCGTAATTCAGCACCGGGCAGAAAGGCGGGACGCGAATGCCTTTGTCTTGCGCGCGCTTGCGCATTGCCAGTTTGTCGCGGAAGTAACGGCTGGTGGTTTCCCCCATTCCCGCCACGCGCAAGTGTTCACGCAAACTGGCTGCCATCTCAATGTCGAATTCATCCAGCGCCACGACGCTTTCGATGTGGGCCGCGCGAGCCAGATAGCTGACCGCGTTAACGACGTGCTGGCGAATGGTCAGGTCCGGCATCAGGAAGATTTCGTCAATGTGATCGCGCGGCCAGTCGGCATCCTTTAGGTCTTCTCTGGTCAACAGCAATACGCGCCATCCCTGGCGCTTCGATTCGCGCAGGAACTCCTGGCCTTTTACATAACTGCTCATGCAGAGAATCGTAATCTGGGATAAATCTGACATTTTTGCCTTGCTCCCGAATTATTTTGGATTTTGCAGGACTACCTGTGTTCTTCGTAAGGGTAGCACGAGAGAACTATTTCCAGCGAGAGTTCGCCTGAAGCCGCGCCGAGCCAGCGTCAGATCATTTGGGCCAGCCGCATGCCCGTCCATGTCGCTGTTAAGCCCAGAGTCAAACTGCCCAGCGAATAGAGCATCGCCATTCCCAGTCTGCCGTCGCGCATCAGGCTAAACGTTTCAAATGACAGGCTGGAAAATGTTGTATACCCGCCCAACACGCCGACCAGCAGCACCGCGCGCAGTTCTGGCGAAACCGGCATCCGCGCGTCAAATAGCTCTGCCAAAAAACCGATCAGCAGACTGCCGGTGATGTTGACGAAGAAGGTTGCGTATGGATATTGCGGAATTCGCCCGGCAGCATAAGCAGCCAGATTCGCCGCTCCGTAACGGAAGCCTGTTCCCACCGCGCCACCCAACAAGACAAGAATCAATTTGACCATAGTGGCCGCCAGTGTCCGATAAGACTGCCGATCCAGGCAATATCCTATGGCTAAAAAATCGAAGAGCATTTCATACAATCTCTTCTACAGGCCGAACCTTGAACACGAAACCACGAAACCGTTTTCATTGCGGGGACAAACACGATGGGATAAGTTTGTATCCCGACTGAAATCAAAGCTTCTTCAAGAAAACGAGGATGAATTCTTCATGGAAACTGTCTCAGCTACTACCGGCTCGCACGCTCAATCCAAACGCCCCAAGCGCAAACTCGCGTGGTTCACGCTATTCGTCATAGTCATTGCGGCGCTGGCAATGGCCATCACGCCGGCGATGCTGATCGTGCCTTTCAAACCGCAAACGCCGCGCGCGGTTGAAATCTCTTATCTGCTGAAAAACTGGTCGCCGCTGGCAACGGTACTGGCGCTGATCATTTCGCTGGCATTGGCTATTTGGCTGTGGCGGGGCAAACGGTCGTGGTGGCGCAGAAGCCTGCTGGCGCTGTCATTCATTCCCTTGCTGGCGGCGGCGTGGTTTGCGCGACAGAACCATTTCGAGTGGATGTTCAATCCACTGAAACAAACTGCATTTGCCAAAGCCGACCAAGTGAGGGCAGTGGACGACAAAGATATGGTTTTGGCCATCGCGATCAATGGCGAAGCGGTTGCCTATCCGGTGCGGGAGATGGCCTATCACCACGTCGTGCACGATACGGTGGGCGGCGTGCCGATTGTGGCAACCTATTGAACGCTCTGTCACACCGGTCTGGTGTGGGAAGCAAAAGTAGATGGACGCCCGCTGCGCTTTCACCTGGCAGGCATCAACAACCAGAACTTCATCATGCGCGATGAAGAAACTGGGTCGTGGTGGCAGCAGGTCAGCGGCGAAGCGATTCAAGGGCCTCTGAAAGGCAAACACCTGAACGCCGTCTTCTGGGACGAATTAACCTTTGCGACGTGGAAGCGCGAACAACCGCAAGGCCGTGTGCTACTGCCCGACGAACGCGTCAAAGCAAAGTACGAAGCGGCCAACTGGGAAGAAGAATACGAAAAGCTCCGCGCGATTACGCCGGTCAATCCGGCTGATCCATTGAAACCACGCGCGCTGGTCATTGGGATTGAAGCCAATGGCGCATCGAAAGCCTATCCGGTTGAAACGCTGCAAAAACAGCGGCTGATTTTGGATGAAATTGGCGGGGTACCTTTATTCGTCGTCATTGCTGAAGATCAAAAATCCGCGCGTGCATTCGAGCGCAAACTGGATGGCCGCACACTGGAACTATTCGCCAGAATAGAAAGTGGAACCCAGCAAATGGTTGATGCTGAAACTGGCAGCGTTTGGGATTTCACAGGCAAAGCGGTAAGTGGCGCGCTGGCTGGACAGCAATTGAAACCGATCCGCGTTCT
>JBDSAM010000289.1:0-3688 GCA_039922135.1 Blastocatellia bacterium | reverse complement strand
CGTAATTGAAGCAATGGTGCGCGTGCCGTCGCCGTTATCAACATAGGTCATCTTGTCTGCATCCGCCTCGGCATTATTTTGGCGCTTGGTGAAAGGGGCGCTGACAACTTTCTTGCCGACTTTGATTTCAACCGTTCCGGTTTCTGCTTCCGGAAACGCGACGGTGTAGGTGCCTTTCTTGACCAACTCACTGCCGACTTTGCCATCGAGGTAGAATGAGACCTTTTTTTCGACAGCGCCTTGCGCGAAAACGGCCAAGCTCAAAGCAGCAGTTGCGGCTAAAGCCAACGTAGCATTCATAATTTTATTCATCATAAGTAACTCCCTCCTAAACTCCTGGTTGTGGTTTGCGAGGATTGACTGACCGGACGGTCAACTACTCCTCAAAAAAATCAGGCTTTTTCAAGCCGTAGTTCTGGAGTTTTCGTGTACGTTGCCGCCTGTCAGATACTCCAGAACGATTCGTTCACAGCGGCGGCGATAATCGTCAAATGTCCCCTGGGACGAGAAAAACCATTGCAGCATCAGTCCATCCACCAAGGCTCGAACCATTGAGCTGGCATCTTCAATGTCCACTCGGCGGAAAACTCCCGATTCAATTCCTGCAACGATGATGGCGCGATCGTGTCCGCAGCAGCCCTCATAAAACTTGGCGTTCAGGTCGTGGAATCGCTTGTTGCGTGTGCCGATGCTGATGAAATCAGTGTAAGCCAGAAAAAACTGCCGACTCTCCTGGGCGTTGGCGAAGATGGTGCGAATAACGGCTTTCATCTTCTCAACAGGGCCATCAACGGTCGCAATTGTTTCAAGAATGCGTGTGTGTACCTGTTCGACCATCCATTCCAATGCGCCCAGAAAGAGATCTTCTTTTGTTGCGAAGTAATAGAGCGTCGAGCCTTTGCTGACGCCAGCGCGTTTAGCGATGTCCTGCAAGGTAACCGCAGAGTAGCCCTTTTCAGCTACTTCATAATAGGTCGCCTTGATAAGCTCATCTCGGCGCTGATCTTCATATTCCTGGACGAACTGTTTTGCTGCCATCTCTCTGGTTTCTATCCAGTCCTCTTTATTCTTTCTGTTATTCCAATCGTTTGATTGGATTCTTAGTTGACCGACCGGTCAGTTTTATACGCGTGTGTCTCCAACTTGTCAACGCAAATTTTCGTTGAAGCCAAAAAAACTTGTTTTGTGGGAACTTGAAGATGAGAGCGAAAGCTGTGTTTCCCATATTGGTTCAGTAATTTGGTTCGTATATGATGGCTAAGCAACCCCAAAGAAGAGTAGTTTGACCAACACTTTGAAGGAGAGGTAATGGGCGAGGTTCACATTGGCGCTCAAGGCTGGAATTATGACGATTGGATAGGGGCGTTCTATCCACGCGGGACGCGGACGGCGGACTCTTTGGATTTGTATGTGAAGGCTTTTAACACGGTAGAGGCGGATTCAACCTTTTACGCGATTCCTTCTGAGGCAGCGGTCAAATCGTGGGCGAGTCGTGCGCCTGATGGGTTTACGTACTCGCTTAAACTACCGCGCCAGATCACGCACGAACAGCGGTTGTGTGATTGCGCTGTGGTATTGGAGCAATTTTGCCAACGCGCGCGAGAGCTGGGTGAGAAGTTAGGTTCGGTTCTCATTCAATTGCCGCCGGATTTTTCGCCGCGATCCTGGGACGCGCTTGAATCATTTATGCCTTTGCTGCCCCAGGACATTCGCTTTGCCGTGGAATTTCGTGATCAGACTTGGGTGGCTGAACCGGTGGTGGAGCAATTATTGAAGCTGCTGTCCAAATACAAAGTTGCGTTGGCGCTGGTGGATGGCAAATGGATTGATCGGGAATTATCGTTTGCATTGATAGATCGCCCGACAGCGCCTTTTGCTTATGTTCGCTGGATGGGGCTGCGTGTATTGACCCAATTTTCGCATGTGCAAATTGATCGTGACCGCGAATTAAGCCAATGGGCAAAAGCATTCGCGACTTTGCGACAGCAGGTTGAAGTCATTTATGGTTACTTCAATAACCACTACCAGGGGCATTCGCCCGCGTCGGCCAATCAATTCAAACGGCTGGTTGGCCAGTCGGTGATCGAACCGGAATCGCTGATCGTACAGCCCTCTCTGTTTTAAGTTATGAAACTATCTCTCCCTAAATTTGACCGGCGGCGTTGGACGATCCTGGCGACGGTGCTGACGGTGCTGGCGATATCAGCGATTGTTGGAGTCTATTTCGGTGACGCGCCGGAACCGACTGTGCCCAGCAAGGAGATGGCCAACGATCCGATCGTGCAAGCTTACGTGCAGGCGATGGAGAAGGTTGAAGAGAATTACGGCAGCACGCCGGACAAAGAGCGGCTGATGCGCGGCTCGGTGCTGGGAATGCTGCATTCGCTTGATCCGCATTCGGGCTTCTTCGACCGCCGCGAATTTAGCGAGATGCAGGACGAACAGAGCAGCCATTTTTACGGCATCGGCGTGACGGTTAATCAACGTAATGGCCGAATCTATGTGCTGGGCGTCAGTCTGGGCATGCCAGCGGAAAAGGCAGGCCTGCGGTACGGAGATGCGATCCTGACCGTGGATGGACAATCGGCAAAGGGCTGGACGCAATCTGACGCGTTGAAAAATGTGCGCGGCGAGCCAGGCACATCACTCGAAATGACGGTCGAACGGGCGGGTCAACCGGAGCCAATCACCGTTACCATCAAACGGGACGAAGTCCCATTTCCCTCCGTACGCAACAGCTTCCTGCTAAAACCGGATGTGGGATACATCGGCCTGACGGGTGGATTCAACCAGGAGACAACCGACGAATTGCGCCGCGCAATAGAGAAGCTAAAGAAAGAAGGAATGACTTCGCTGGTGTTGGACCTGCGCGGCAATCCGGGGGGACTGTTGCGGCAGGCGGTGCAGGTGGCTGAAACTTTCCTGCCGCGTGGCTTGGAGGTCGTTTCAGTGCGAGGGCGCGAAGGCCGCTACCAGCCACAGACCTATCGTTCGGACAACGCTGAGCCAGAGTTGATGCCGATGGTTGTGTTGATCAATGGCGACACGGCGTCGGCTTCGGAGATCGTCGCGGGCGCGATGCAGGATCGCGGGCGCGCCTGGATTGTGGGAGAAGAGAGTTTCGGCAAAGGTCTGGTGCAGACCGTCTTTCGTTTGCGCGGCGGGACGGGGCTGACGCTGACCACCGGACGCTATTACACGCCCAGCGGGCGCTCGATTCAGCGGCCTTATGACAGCCTGGGCGTATACGATTACTTTTATGCCCGCCGCGACGAAGCGCCGAAGGGCAAGTCGTCAGGCAGGAATTTGTATAAGCGGGTAGACAAACGCGCCACCTCGCCGAAATCTTTCATCAACGGCAATAAGTTTTACACTTCCACCGGCGAAGAGGTTTTTAGCGGCGGAGGCATCAGACCGAATACGACGGTCAAAGTAATGGAAGAGAATATAAAGTTGCGCGATGCATGCTTTGAATTCACGCGCTTGCTGGTCGCGGGCGTCATTCCAGGGTTTCCTGAATTCTTGGTGAATAAGACTAAATCCAATTACAGTCTGCGAGGCGACGAATACAAGTTAACAGACCAAACGATGGCTGCCTTTCGTCAATTTCTGCGCGAACACCCCGAACTGCAAATCAAAGAGAACGATTTCAGCAAGCATCCGGATAATATCCGCCGCCGTATCCGCG
>JBDSAM010000288.1:0-10979 GCA_039922135.1 Blastocatellia bacterium | reverse complement strand
ACCACGGTTCGGTGTACGACATCATTCCGGCGCGCACTGGCTATCTGAAACCGGCGGGCGAATGGAACACCGAAGAGATCACTGCCAACGGCAGCCGCATCCGAGTCCTGCTTAACGGAGTGATCATTCTGGATGCCGATTTGAACATCGTGAAAGAAGAATCCGTCCTGAAAAAACATCCTGGCTTGAAAAACAAATCCGGCCATCTTGGATTTTTGGGTCACGGCTCGCTGGTTGAATTTCGCAACATCCGAATCAAGATGCTGCCGTAACCCGGCCCTGATTTGGAACCGAAACAAACCAGGCGCTGATGCCCAAGGCCGCAACGACCAGCGACAGAATGTAAAACATCATCGCGTATGAACCCGTCCGGGCGACGCATTCGGCCAGCAGCAGCGGCCCAAGGGCGGATGCCAGCACTGTCAGCGATTGCGCCGCGCCCTGGATTTTTCCCAGATGCGCGCGTCCAAACGCGCGGCTCCAGAACGAAAAGAAGAGAACGATGACGAAGCCTCCAGCAACGCCCATCACCACGGCATAGGCCACGACGTGCAATTCGGTTCGCACGTGCGGCAGCGCTACCAGCGACCCGGCCAACAATGTCATTGCCAGCGTCATCAGTCGGTTCATCGTCCATTTTTCCGCCATCCATCCGCCCAGAAAGTTTCCGGCCAGCGCCGTCAGCGCCGTAATGACCAGCGTGCGGTAGTACATCGCCGCATCGAATCCGCGCTCGGCCAAGATGGATTCGTTAAATAGCGCAATGCCAGACGCGATCAAACCATAGATGGAACTGGATAATGCAAAGACCCAGAAGGCGGGCGTTCGCAGCGCCTGCCACAACGTCGCGCCGGTAATTTGAGCGTCCGGCTTTTCGCCGCTTGTTTCTCCAGCCATCGCCAGACCCGACGATTCAGGCGTGTGCCGCGCCAGCAGCCAGCCAACCGGGGCCAGGCCCAGTAACAATACGCCACCGATGCCACCCCACGCCGTGCGCCATCCATTATTGATCACGATTGCGCCAACCACGGGGAAGGCGATCATGAAACCGATGCTCAGCACAACGGTGTACACGCCCATCGCCAAACTCAGCCGCCGCATAAACCACTGGCCAACCATCGTCAAACTGATAACCGACAGCGCACTTTGTCCCAGCCCGCGCGTCAGCGTAATCAATACTGCCAGCCACAAAACGCTGCGCACGCCGCTCATCAACAGCACGACCGTGCCCAGCGACAGCACAACAGCCGTCAACATAACGCGGCTTCCAGCGCGGTCAATCAGCCTGCCAATGCCGAAACAGAAAAGCGCGCCGATCAGCGTCGCCCATAAATTGATCTGCGCAAATGCGACGCGGTCAATCTGCAAATCTTTCAGCAACGATTCGGTGATCAGTCCCAACCCTTGCGTGCGACCAGGCAGCGTGCCAACCATCGCCAATGCAGCGACCGCCAAGTTCACCCAGCCGTAATAGATCGGCAAACGCGCCAGCCCAATCGGCGTTTCAGCCGCTTCCGTTTTCAACGCATTCATCAAAAACGTCCTTCTCAAATGGTTACGAAGCCGTCAGTGGTCTTCTTTCCGCTGTCATTCGCCAGATCGCCAGCATCCCCAGACAAAGCGCCAGCCCGATCCAGCGAACTGCGCCCGTCTTAAAAACAACTGTGGCGTTGAAGACCATAAAAATAAAAATGCCTTGCCAGAACGCGGTGATCAGCCAGTGGCGATTGCGATAGCTTTCCAGCCCGCGCCACCACCAGGCAACGTCCAG
The DNA here is from genome assembly GCA_039922135.1 of Blastocatellia bacterium. Taxonomy (GTDB): domain Bacteria; phylum Acidobacteriota; class Blastocatellia; order RBC074; family RBC074; genus RBC074. The sequence goes on along the minus strand of JBDSAM010000288.1, from coordinate 9,208 downwards.
CACCCATACCGCCAAAAAAGCGTAATTGATGAACAGGCCGCCGCCCCACGCCAGGCCCGTTACTTCCTCCGTCTGCCGTTCGACTTCGCGGTAGGCAGATGTCTGGCTCCAGTAATGATAAAAATGAAACGCACAGACGGTATGCGCGATCAGACCAAGGCAGCCAAGCGTCCACGCCCAGCGAGCGCGTGCCTGCCATTGCGGGCTTTGGCGAAAAAGCAGGGGAAGAGCAGCCCCCAACGCATAGCCGCCGATGGCCATCCAGATGGTGATTCGTGTTAGCAATTCTCCCAATCTCATCGGCAGCAACTGGCACTGTGATCGTTTTGTGGCTGGTTATGAAAAAGCCGGAATGAACTTCAGGCAAACCGGCGCTGGAATCTCCAGCGGGTTCCCAACAGGATTCAGCTTGCCTGTGGCTTCATCAATCCGGAAGATGGCAACGGAGTTGCTGTTCTGATTCGCGGCCAGCAGAAACCGTCCAGACGGATCAATGCCGAAATTGCGCGGCCAGTTGCCGCGCGTGGATTCGTGGCCGACCAGTTGAAGTTTGCCGCTGCTGGCGTCAATCGAAAAGATAACGATGCTGTTATGACCGCGATTTGATCCGTAAAGGAATTTGCCGGACGGATGGACGTGAACGTCGGCGCAATAACTGGTCTCTTTGAAGCCGGCGGGCAGAGTCGAAAGTGTTTGCAGTTCCGTCAGCTTGCCCGCGTTTTTGTCATAACTAAACGCGATCATAGTCGAGTCGAGTTCGTTGATGACGTAGGCAAATTTGCCGGATGGATGAAAATCGAAATGGCGCGGCCCGGCGGCAGGTTTGGTTGCGGCAAAACCGTTCGGCAGAAGTTTGCCTCGCGCAGCATCAACTTTGTAGCTCATCACTTTGTCTATCCCTAAGTCAGGAGCGAACACGTAGCGCCCGGCCGCGTCAAATATTGCGCAGTGCGCGTGCGGGCCATCCTGCCGTTTCGGGTCGCCGCCGCGGCCTGAGTGTTGGGCAACATCGCTGGCTTCGGCCAGGCTGCCGTCGGCTTTTACCGGATAGATCGCTATGTTGCCGCCGCCGTAATTCGCGGCTATCACGGCTTTGCCGGACGGATGAACTGAGACATGAGCGGGCACGCCAGGCGAACTGACTTCGTTAAGCTTTTTCAGCGCGCCGGTTTTTTGATCAATCGCGAACGAGGTTACGCCGCCATTTTTCTTGCCCAAGAAATTGCCAGTTTCATTGGCGGCGTACAAAAAACGGCGCGATGGATCAATCGCCAGAAACGCCGGGTCAGGCGTGCCGCTGGCTACGCCGCTCAGCTTCAACTCGCCAGTGGAGGCATTCATCCGGTAAATGTAGATGCCCTCGCTTTTGCTTTTGCCGGAAGTGTAGGTGCCAACATACAGCAGCCAGTCTTTCTGCCCTGAGCTTGCCCCAACTGATTCGATCGGCAGATCGGACAACGCTGCGCCCGCAATAAACGAGCTTGCAGTTTCGATAAATTGACGGCGGTTGATGTTGTTCATTGGTTTGTCCCAGATGTTTTCAGAAATCCGACCAGATCAAGTAACTGTTTACGTGAATACTTGGCACCGTAATCAGCAGGCATTGCTGATGTCTTTAGCTTTTCGGTCTTGGCCACTTCCGATTTCAGAAACGCTCGCGAGACAGGCGGCAGCGACGACGTGTCATACAGCCGGATCGTGGTTTCGTCTTCATCGCGTTTGACGCCGGTGAAGTGGCTGCCGTCTTTCAGTGTGATGGTTACGGCCGCGTACTTTTCGTCAACTGCCGCGTGCGGCGCGGTGATGCTTTGCAGTATCTCGTTGGCCGGTTTGGCTGCTAGGCCGGTCAGATCAGGGCCGACTTTACCACCAATGCCTACGACAGTGTGGCAGACGCGGCAGTTGGTGGTTTCGTTCGCGCCGAAAAATAACGCGCGCCCGGCTGCCGCGTCGCCCATCAGTTCGCGATCTTCTTTGGTGATATTGATTGGGCTGGCTGCCGCGGCCATCTCGGTTTTGGCTTCCGCTTTCTTGCCTGAAGTCGGGATATGTTCCTGTACGGCTGGCGCTTCCCCCGATCCAGTTGACTCTGTCGCGTTGACGGTTGCCAGCGACTGCACAAACGCAATCAAATTGGCAAGCTGCTCTTTGCTCAGATTGTTTTTGAAGCCGGGCATTGTGGTTTCCGGCACGCCTTCGGTGATGACCTGGGTCAGGTATCTGGCGCTAAACTTCCGGCCCGCCAGCTTCGGCCCGCCGCCGCCTGCGCCGTTCAATCCGTGGCAGTAGCCCATGCTGCACGAACCGCTGAAGATGCGGCGGCCGTTTTCGATGATGGTTTTCTGATCGGGCTTCTGCTGCGCCCGCAAGGCGAAAGGCAAAAGGCAAAAGGCAAAAGATAAAACCACGGCGAACGCCAGGCGGCGGCGATTGATTGATGTCTTCAAGTTACTTTCCATTGGTGGCGCCTCCTTTAGTTTCCGGCAGCGCGAAAACAACTAGCATTGAAGCGCCCTCTGGCAGTTTGCCTGCCATTTCCGGCCATAAAATCCCTGTCACGCCGCCCAGCAACGATCCCATTCCGGTCGGCATGGCGATGTATTGACGGCCATTGACGGAATAGCTGATAGGCGAACCACTGATGCCTGCGCCGGTTGGGAATGACCACAGTTTTTTCCCAGACTTGGCATCCAGCGCGAACGCATTTCCCTGCACATCGCCGCTGAACAGCAAGTCGCCACTGGTCGCCAGCAAGGATGCGACGTTCATGCCATTGGTGGTGTAGCGCCATTTGCGTTCGCCGGTCATCGGATCAAAGGCGTCAATGTGGCCATAAGCAGCTTTGCCGTTTGGTGGTTTGGTGTCTGTGCCTCCGCCGAACAAAGGCTGCCCTTCTTTGATGTCGAGTCTTTCGGGTTTTATGACGTTGCAGGCTTCCCAGCCGATGTTGTACCACCACTTCGTGCGCGGGCTGTAGGTTGAATGGTCGTAGTTGCGCCCGCCGAAGCCAGCCGGGCAAACGAACGTTTCTTTGTCTGGCGGCACGGGCTGCATATCAACCGGGCGTCCATTTTTGTCTACGCCCTTCAGCCAGGTCAGCACGTCAACGTGCGGATAGGCATTCAAGTATTTGCCCGTAGCGCGATCAACGACCCAGGTGTAACCGCCCTTGTTGGCATGCACCAGCAGCTTCTGTTTCTTGCCGTCTTTTTCATAATCAATCAGCACGCACTCATAAGCCGAATCGAAGTCGTACATGTCGTGCGGCACTTCCTGGTAGTACCATTTCAGCTTGCCGGTATCGGGATCAAGCGCGATGATCGAATTCGTGTAGAGATTGTCGCCCGGACGCAATTCGCCATAGTAATCCGAAGATGGATTGCCGACGCCCCAGTACAGCAGATTCAAATCTGCGTCGTAAGATCCGGTTAGCCAGGTCGGGGCGCCGCCGAATTTCAACATCTTCTCGCCCCAGGTTTCTGATCCGGGTTCGCCCGGCCCCGGAATTGTATAGAAGCGCCACAGGTGTTTACCGGTCTTCGCGTCAAAAGCATTCAGGTAGCCGCGATGCGCATTCTCGCCGCCCGTCACGCCGACGATGACCTTGTCTTTGACCACCAGCGGTGGAGACGTCACGTTGCAACCGCACTGGCGCATGTCTTCGATCTCCACGTCCCACAGTTCGCGCCCGGTCTTTAGATCCAACCCAACGAAATGATTGTCGAGCGTGCCGAAATAGACTTTGCCGTAGCCAATCGCCAAGCCGCGCGATCCTGGCTGATATGGAATATTCCTCGTGCTCAGTTTGTAAAAGTATTTCCAGACCAGTTCACCCGTCACAGCATTGATAGCGAAGACGCGGTTCATCGGCCCCATCAGATACATCACGCCATCCATCACAATCGGCGTGGCGTTCAATCCGCCGCGCACTTCACCGGTCGGAAACATCCAGACCGGCGCCAGGCTCTTGACGTTCTCGCGCGTGATCTGGTCAAGCGCGCTGTAACGGTGCGCGGAGTAATTGCCGCCGTAACTCAACCAGTTCTGCGGTTCTTTATCGGAGTTGATCAGCCGCGACCAGCTTGGTTCCTGCGCTGGGGCGACGAATGCCAGCGCGCAGACAAAGAGCGCGGGGTAGAGAAATAGACGAAGCTTTATCGAACAGCCTTGCCACATAAGTTTATGGAGGTTCCTTTCGTTGCGATTCCGGTTGTACCGATTTTGAATGTGCAATTGCGCCTGTGAATGCAGGCTTCTTTGAATGGAAGGTACTTTACTCTGCGGTCTGTGGTTTGACAACGAATGACAGATCGGCTTTTAGATCTTCTGGCGAGTTGAGGTTAAAGAAGAACCGCGCCGCGCTTGGCAAATGCGCGAAGTCCGAATAAGCGATTCGCGTGGTCGGCACAACATCAAAGAGCCGATCCACCCGTAACTGCCCAGCGGCAAGCTGCTCTTCCACGGCAGGCAAGCAAGCTCGGTCATAGATTGCTGCCAGTGGCTGCAACCGGCCTTCGGCGTCGAGCGGAACGGTGATCTGCGACGCGTTGCTTTCGTGCTTCTGGCAGAGCAGGGCGAGAAATTCGCTGGTCAGAAACGGCAGGTCACAGGCGAGGATGAGCGCGGCATCGTCTGCCTCACAATTTTTGAGCGCTGTGTGAATGCCGCCGAGCGGGCCTAGATGAACGTGCAGATCGTCAAGCAGAAGCGCTCCACGCTTGTCAGCCAACTGGCGATAACGCGCCTCATTCGGATTGTCACCGCTGATGATGATTGACAGGCTGGCGGCAACAGGTTCCGCCGCCGCCAGCACGTGTTCAATCATCGGACGGCCATTCACTTCAAGCCATGCTTTGTCCGCGCCCATCCGCGAACTGCGGCCACCAGCCTGGATGAACGCATGAAAGTTTGAACTGGCAGGGTACGTCATTGTCTGAATTAAGCCGGTTTGTCATCAACCAATTTCCCCGCCCACGCAGGTTCGATCAACGCACATTGTGCCTGGCGGGCAGCCTTCGGCTCCAATTTCCCAGGCTTCCTCTGCCGACAATCCGGCGTTGGAAGACGCGACGGTAAAAGACTTGCCCGCTTTCGAAAAACTGATTTCCCGGAATGCCTGGCTGATTTCGGCAACCCTTTCCAGACGATCATTGGCGTTAACGCCTGCGTTGTAATATTCCAGCGCCTTCGCCTGGAAAGATTTGCACTGAGCCTCTATGAAAGGAATGTTTTGTGATTCATCGCCATCAGGCATTGGCTTCAGCGTTACGCGATCCACGTTTCGGTCGCCAGAGGTAAAGGCAGCCAACTCGATTTTCATAAAGTCCGTTGGCGTTCCAGGGGTAGTCGTAATTTGACGAGCCATCTTTCGATCTCCTTTTGGGGGTAAAGCAGAGAATGAGCCATTTCACTGCGAGTTTATTGTTCAGTTCAGGCGAATGTTTGCCGCTCCTGACTCAAAATGCGCAATCCGATTTCAAAACCCGCCACGCAATTCAAAAGAATCTTCTCCGGTTTGCATTACCTGGAAGCGGCACTCGTGGTCAGTAAACTCCAACGGGTTTGTTTGTCGTAGTAAATCGTTTTTCCATCCGGCGACCAGGTCAGGTTGGCAAATCGAAAGGTGGGATCGCTATTATTCGTAATCTTCCTTGGCTGGCCTAGCTGATTGCCATTAACCGAGGCGACCCAAATGTCGTGCCGTCTGTTTTGCACCTTCACGAATGCGAACTTGCCGCCGCCTGGCGCCAGATGCAGGTTGGATAAATAGATGTCGGTCAGCGAACCGAGCGTGTTCTGTTTGTTTGCAGTCTTCGCCTCAGCGGTGATCGCCAAACTGGCCAGAGTGACAGTCGCCGGTTGCGCCCCACTTCCGGAAACATTTTCCGCCAGCGCTACCAATAGATGATCGTGTGCCAGCCAGCCGCGAAGCCGTAGGCGGGTTTCCGTTTGGAAGATCATTCCGGATTGCCCTTGACTGTTTACCCAGACGCTCCAAATCTGTTTGTCTGATGCCGCATCGGTTTCCGTCACATAAGCCAGCCGCTGGCCATCCGGCGACCAGATCGGACATGTCAGTTTGAGTTTGGCGTCGTTATTGTCCGAGCTTTTTACCGGCTGCGATCCATCAATTGACTTGACCCAAATGTTGGCAACTCCCTTCTGTCTTGAGCTATAAGCGATCCGCTTGCTGTCCGGCGACCAGTCCCAGGTTCTGGCCTCCAGACGATTGTAGGGAGGACTATTCCTCCAACCGCCAAAGTAAATGCTGTCCGTTCCCAGTTCCTTCAAATCGCTCCCGCTTGCTTTAACTGTCCAGAGGCGAGGTGTCTGTTCCGTCAGACGCAAAAAGGCAATCTGTTGGCTATCAGGCGACCAGTGAGCATCGAAACCGTCACCATCCGCGGAAAGCCGGGTCGCCTTTTCTTTGGCTGTCACTGGTTTGGTAAACAATTGCGCCTTGCGAATATCCGAAACGAACCTGTCCCCTGGAATCGCCTGATAAAGCAGCGTCTGGCCATCGGGCGACACATTCGACCAAAGCTCGACGCCGTAATCATCGGTCAATTGCCTTTCGGTACCCGATTCGACTTCCACTGCGACGATGTCTGAATCATCTCTTTGTTCGTAACACAAAATTTGATTGGTCGAATTGGAAAAATCGGCAAGCTGACATTGATGATCGCTGGTCGAAATTGGCGACGGTTCGCCGCCGGACGATTCGATGGTGTAAAGCTGCATCTTTTCTCCGCGCGTGGAGTTGTAAAGCAGCCTGCCATCGCTCAGCCAAAGCGGGTGTTGATCTACCGCCGGGTCGTTCGTCACTTGTTGCGGCTTTCGCGTCGCCAAACCAATTTTCCAAAGGTCGTACTGCCCATTTTGTCTGGCGATGAAAACGGCTTCCTGTTCGCCGGGGGACAAGGAAAAATCCTGTGGCAGTTGGAATGGCGCGTTCGGTTCGATGAGAGGTGTCGCCTCTTTTGTGTTCAGGTCCAGGCGGAAAAGATTCTGTTGCCATTCGTAGTAAATCGCCGGGTCGTTTTTTGCCCAGGCGACCATTCGCAATCTGCCGCGATTGGCCAGAGCCTGGCTGTCGCCAATCGTTTTTACAGGCGTGGGAGTCCCACCGAGAGATGAAGTTGTCCAGATACCAAGCTGATTTCCGCGCGTCGAGACAAAAGCGATTTTATCGTCATCGGGCGACCAGATCGGGTTGTCGTCGCGCCATTTGCCGAAGGTGATTTGCTGTTCTCCATCGCTGCCAATTTGACGCACCCAGATGTGACTGCTCTCTTCGTCCGCCATGGCAAAGGCGACAATGTTTCGCCTGGGCGAGAAACGACTTTGAAGAAATAAAACGTTGTCCTGGTCTTTCTTGCCAAACAAAGTTTCGAAGGACAATTCGCGTGGCAACGGGAAGGATGATTTCGTCGCCATCTTCCATGCCACTGCGGCAATGATGAGCAGCGCGAGGGCTGCAATTCCAACGATGCCCCAACGTCCAAATGCCGGCGAAGCCGCGCGGGAATACCCGGGCAGTGCTTTTTTCAATTCACCAGAAATGCGATTCGATCCCGACGTACGCAAACGGGCCAACTGTGCGCTCAACTCAGAGTCCTGCTTCAGTGTTTGCAAATCAATCTGCAAATCGCGGGCGGTTTGATACCGGTCGCGGCAATCTTTGGCGAGCGCCTTGCTAACGATGCGTTCCAGCTCAGCAGGTGAATCAGGCGCGAAGTCGGTCAGTGGCGGCGGTTCTTTGTGGATGATGGCTGCGATCACGTCGGCGCTGTTATCGCCCGCAAACAGTGGCTGGCGCGTGATCATCTCGTAAAGCACAACGCCCAGGCTGAAGATGTCCGTGCGCGCATCCACATCGCGGCCGCGCGCCTGTTCCGGTGACATATACCGCAGCGTGCCCAAAATCATGCCCGGTTGAGTTTTCAGGACAGGGGGCAGTGTTTCGGCATTGGTGTTGATTGCATCGGACGATTGACCGGACGGCGCTGCCAGCTTGGCCAGGCCGAAATCCAGCACCTTCACCAACCCGTCCGGGCGCACCATGATGTTTTCGGGTTTGATGTCGCGATGGACAATACCTGCGTTATGCGCGGCGTCCAGGGCTGCGGCCACCTGAATGGCAACAGCAATCGCTTCGCGCGATTGCCATTCTTCCGCAGCCATCCGTTGGCGCAGGGTTTGCCCGGCGATGAATTCAGTCGCGATGAAGTGTGTCTTGCCGTCAGGCGTTTCGGCCTCGCCGATTTCGTGAATGGTGATGATGTTCGGATGATTCAGCGCGCTGGCGGCTTTGGCTTCGCGGATGAAACGTTGCAGCCGATGAGTGTCCGTTGTGAACTCGACCGGCAACATCTTTAACGCGACCTGACGATCCAGGCGCGTATCCCGCGCCAACCAAACTTCACCCATGCCGCCCGCGCCAATGCGTGAAAGAACCGTGTAATGATTCAATGAGTTCCCAATCACGGGCGTCAGTCGCGCGGTGATTTTTTCGGCGGCGATCTCTTTCGCCTCTTGTTCCAACGCTGGGGTGCCCAAAAAACCAGTTGCTTGATCGTTGGCAGCGAGCAGCGCTTCGACTTCACGATGCAACTCTGCGTTGCCCGCGCAGGCTTCATCCAGAAACGCCGCGCGAGTTTTTGTGTCCCGTTCCAGCGCCGCGTGATAAAGCTGCTCGATATGCTGCCAGCGTTCAGCCGTCATGCTTCCCGTCCTTGCTCAGCTCGTTGTAGAGCCAGGCGCGCGCCAGATTCCAATCTCGCTGCACCGAACGCAACGATAGCTTCATGACTTCGGCGATTTCCTCTTCGTTTAATCCGCCGAAAAACTTCAGTTCGACAATCCGGCTTTTTCGCAGGTCGAAAGCGGCCAATGATTTCAGCGCCTCGTCCAGCGCAATGACATCGGTAGAGCGATCTTCGGCAACGTTTTCGGCTTCGACCAGGGAAACGCGCAACAGGTGGCCGCCGCGTTTCTGGTTCCGCCGCCGTGCGTGGTCAACCAAAACGTGCCGCATCAATTGCGCAGAGATTCCGAAAAAGTGCGCGCGGTTCTGCCAATGAATTGATTTGCTGTTGATCAATCGCAGGAAGGCTTCGTTGACCAGCGCCGTCGCTTGCAGGCTGTGGCCGGGGCGTTCACGGCGCAGATAAAGCTGTGCCAGATGGTGCAACTCCGCTTCGACGTG
>JBDSAM010000287.1:0-4079 GCA_039922135.1 Blastocatellia bacterium | reverse complement strand
GGCGCACAATCACCTGGGCAGACACGCAAGTCTGCCCCTACTGACGGCTGTACCAATGATGCAGGAGAGGTTATGTACTTAAAGCTTTTCGCCACCAGCCTGATGCTGGCTTCACTGCTGTTGGCATCGGAACTTGCTCCGCTCGGCACTTACACGACGCGCGAGCGCAGTCACTGGGCGTTTGTGAAACGAGCGACGCCTGCCGTGCCGACCTTCACGGTTGCGGCGGATCAGGCTTGGGCGAAGACGCCGATTGACGCCTTCATTCTCCAACGCTTGCAGAAAGAAGGGCTGAAACCTTCGCCGCCCGCTGACCGTGCGACGCTCATCCGGCGCGTTTACTTCGATTTGACGGGGCTGCCGCCGTCGCCGCGCGAGGTTGCGGAGTTCGTCGCCGACAAATCGCCGGATGCTTATCCAAAGCTGATCGAGCGGCGGCTGGCCAGTCCCCAATACGGCGAGCGATGGGCGCAGCATTGGCTTGATGTGGTGCGCTTTGCTGAAACGGACGGCTTCGAATACGACACGCATCGCCGCGATGCCTGGCGCTATCGCGATTACGTCATCCGCTCTTTCAACCAAGACAAACCTTACGACCGCTTCGTGACCGAACAATTGGCAGGCGACGAGATAGGAGCAGGTTCGGAAGAAAATGACGAAGCATTGATCGCCGCCGGGTTCAATCGGCTCGGCCCGCTGCGCAAGAACGCGGGCAATCAGGAAGTCGCCAGCAGCCGCAACGAAGTGCTGACCGAAATGACGAACGCGGTGGGCGCGGCTTTCCTCGGCGTGACGCTGGGTTGCGCGCGCTGCCACGATCATAAATTCGATCCGCTGCGGCAAAGCGATTACTACCGCATCCAAGCCTACTTCGCCGCCGCCTACGACAAGGAGGTGATGAAGGCCACGCCCGAACAGCAATCTGCCTGGAAGGCCAAAGCCGAACCCATTGAGCAGGAGATGAAAACCCTCACCGCGACGATGAAGAAGTTGCAAGGCAAAGAAGACGCAGCCTCACGCGATACAAAAGAAGCGTTGACGAAAAAGCTGGAGCAGTTGCAGGAGCAAATGCCTGAGCCGTTGCCCGCGCTGCATAGCGTCGCCAACGTGCCGGACAAGAAGTCGCCGATTCACTTGCTGGCGCGCGGCGATTACGCGGCCAAAGGCGCCAGCGTAGGCATGCGCCCGCTTGGTGTGCTGATGCCTGACGGCGCGCCGGAGCTTCCCGAAACGACAGCCAAGCCACGCGCCGAACTGGCCCGCTGGATCGTTGGCCCGGACAACCCGCTGACTGCGCGCGTGATGGTCAACCGCATTTGGAAATATCACTTCGGCCAGGGCATTGTCGCCACGCCGAATGATTTCGGAAAAGTGGGCGCGCGTCCCTCGCATCCTGAACTGCTGGACTATCTGGCGAACCAACTTATTTCCGGCGGTTACAGCATCAAACAAATTCATCGCTTGATCCTGAACAGCAACACTTACCAACAAGCTTCCGCGTCGCCCGCCGACCCGACAATGAAAACGCAGGCGATGACCAAAGACCCCGAAAACAGATTACTCTGGCGCTTTAACCGGCAACGGCTGGAAGCCGAGCAACTGCGCGACGCAATCCTGGCCGTGGCAGGAACTCTGAACCCGAAACAAGGCGGGCCGAGCGTGATGATTCCGATTGATCCGGGATTGGTCAATTTGCTTTATAAACCTTCGCAATGGCAGCCCGCCAAAGACCCAACCGAATACTCCCGCCGCGGCATTTATCTGATCGCCAAGCGTAATCTGCGACTGCCTTTCATGGAGGTCTTCGACGCGCCGGACGCCCAGGTAAGCTGCCCGCGCCGCGAATCGAGCACGCACGCGCCACAGGCGCTGGAACTGCTAAACGGGACTTTCGCCAACGAGCAGGCCGAAGCATTGGCCCGGCGGCTGGAAGCGGAAGCCGGGCCGAACCTGCGCAAGCAAATCGATCTGGGTTATCGGCTGGCGGCCGGACGCGCGGCCAGACCCAAAGAAATTCAAACGGCGCTGGCTTTCCTGAAGTCGCAGCCGAAGCGCGAGTTTGCGCTGGCTCTTCTGAATTTGAATTCATTTCTGTATGTGAATTGAGGTGGACGACAATGACTGAACACTTTCGGATTACTCGTAACCGGCGAGAGTTTTTACGCGATGCCTGCGGAGGTTTTGGCGCACTCGCCTTTGGCGCAATGCTGGCGCAGCAAGAAGCGTACGCTCAATCGGCAAACCCACTCGCGCCGAAAAAACCGCATCAACCGGCGAAGGCCAAGTCGGTGATCTTCCTTTTCTTGAGCGGCGGCCCCAGCCACATGGAAACTTTCGATCCGAAACCGCTGCTGAACAAACTCGACGGCCAGAAGCGTCCGGCCAGCTTCGGCGAGGCGAAGTATCAGTTCGTCACCATCGATGCCCGCCTGCTGGGCACCAAGCGCACGTTCAAGCGCTACGGCAAGAGCGGCATCGAAGTCTCTGATCTGTTTCCGCACCTGGCCGAGCGGGTGGATGACATGGCCGTGATCCGCTCCTGTCACGGCGATATGGTGGTGCATTCCGCCGCGCAGTATCAATTGTTCACGGGTCGCGTGATTCCCGGCTTTCCCAGCATGGGTTCGTGGGTGATTTATGGCCTCGGTTCCGAAACCGAATCGCTTCCGGCTTACGTTGTCCTGCCCGATCCACACGGCGCGCAGGAAGCGGGCATGCCGATGTACACCAATGGTTTTCTACCGGCGGTTTATCAGCCCACTATGTTTCGTCCGGGCGACCGGCCTGTGTTGAATCTGGATTTGCCCAAAGGCGTTTCGCTGGATGAGCGGCGCAAGACGCTCGGCCTTTTGAAGCAACTCAATCAACTCGATATGGCCGCGGACGACGCAGAGTTTTCGGCGCGCCTCAACTCCTATGATCTGGCTTTCAAAATGCAGACCGAAGCGCCCGCGATCTTCGATCTGTCGAACGAACCGCAGGAGACTTTGGAGATGTATGGCATCGGCAAGAAGGCGACCGACGATTATGGGCGGCGTTGTCTGATGGCTAGGCGGCTAGTGGAAAAGGGCGTGCGTTTTGTCTGCCCGGTATCGGGCGGCGGAACCGGCAATCTGCAATGGGATGCGCACGACGACATCGAAGAGAATCATCTGCGCATGGCTGCGCAGACCGACCAGCCGATGGCCGCGCTGCTCACCGATCTCAAACAGCGCGGACTGCTCGATTCAACGCTGGTCGTGATCGGCGGCGAATTTGGCCGCTCGCCTGAATCGCAGGGCAGCAAAGGGCGCGATCATCACAACCTGGGGTTCACCATGCTGATGGCTGGCGGCGGCATCAAAGGCGGCCAGGTTTATGGCGCGACGGACGAAATCGGTCTGCGCGCGGTCGAAAAGCCCGTTCACTTCCGCGACATTCACACGACCATCCTGCATCAGTTGGGACTTGACCAGAACATATTGACCTACTTGCACCAGGGACGCGAAGAGCGGCTGACCGAAGTTCTGGGCAGTGTCATTGCCGACCTGGTGTAGCCCTTATGACTCCCACTCAAGACAAATTACCGCGCGTCGTCATCATCGGTGCGGGCTTCGGTGGGTTGACGGCGGCACAGGCATTGAAGAGCGCGCCGGTTCGTGTCACCGTCATTGACCGCACCAACCATCACCTGTTCCAGCCGCTACTCTATCAAGTCGCCATGGCAGGCCTGTCGCCTGCTGACATAGCCGCGCCGATTCGCGCGATTCTGCGCAAACAGAAAAACGCTTCAGTTCTGCTAGCCGAAGTTACTGGCGTGGACTTTGCTAACCATGAAGTCCTGCTGGGTGACGGCCAGCGCGAAGAGCGATTGGGCTATGACTATCTATTGCTGGCCACGGGCGGGCGCACCAGTTACTTCGGCCACGACGAATGGGAGCGCGTTGCGCCGGGCTTGAAAGATTTGGATGACGCGGTAGAGATTCGCCGCCGCGTGCTGATGGCCTTTGAAGCGGCGGAGAAGGAGCAAGACCCCGAACGTCGCAAAGAGCTATTAACCTTCGTCGTGGTTGGCGGCGGGCCGACAGGCGTCGAACTGG
>JBDSAM010000286.1:0-3303 GCA_039922135.1 Blastocatellia bacterium | reverse complement strand
TTGGACAATAAAAAACGAATGATCAAGCGTTGATTCAGGGAATGTCTGCTCCAACAATCAACGAAACTCACTCAAGCAGGGCTTACCGAATCAGGGGCGCATTAGACCATCAAGCCGCGCGCCAAGTCAATAAATTCATCATTACAGATCACGGCTCGCGGACGCTGCAATGCGCGCGTCAGTAACCGAATGAGCAAAATATCGCGGACAGCAGCATCCGCGATCCGGCCTAAGAATCTGACCGAAACTCATTTTGTCTGAAACCTTTTTTGCTCTTCCTCCACTCACCCAACGTCAAACGATTTCTAAAAACCTACACTTCAACAAGGAGAGAGCAATGAGCAAAAAACTTTGGATACATATGGCAATTGTGTTGACGCTGGCGTGCGCGGCAAGCGTCGTAGCACTGGCGCAGGAAAAATCTTTAAGCTGCGATGACAACTGGAACAACGGCGACCGTGTCGGGCATTGCCAGATTCGGGAGCAATCAATCGCCGCGACGGGCGGGATAACGGTGGACGGCAAAAAGAACGGCGGCGTTTCCGTCAAAGGCTGGGATCGCCGCGAGGTGCTGGTGCGTTCCAAGATTCAAAGCTGGGCGAACACAAAATCTGAAGCCGAAGCCATCGGCGGACAAGTTCGCCTGGAAAATGCGGGCGGGAACATTCACGCAGAAGGGCCATCGAACGGCGGCGATCAATGGTGGGCCGTCAGCTACGAAATCTTTGTCCCGCGCAGCACCAACCTGTCGCTGAAAACACACAACGGCGGCATCAGCATCTCCGATGTCCGCGGCCAGATCGAATTCGATGCGCTGAACGGCGGCGTTTCGCTAAAACACCTGTCAGGGAACGTTAAAGGCACGACGAAGAACGGTGGCTTGAACATCGAACTGGATGGCAGTCGCTGGGACGGCGAAGGGATGGATGTAGCGACGACCAACGGCGGCGTGAATTTGAAAGTGCCGGAAAATTATTCAGCGCATCTGGAAATGGGCACGGTTAATGGCGGGCTGAAGTTCGATATTCCGATCACCGTTCAGGGCGAGATCAAACGCGAGCTTTCAACCAATCTGGGCAGTGGCGGGCCGACGATCCGCGTCCGAACAACAAATGGCGGTGTGTCTATTAAACGCAAAGCCTGACGTCGAAATTCAAATGTCTATCAGATGGGCAAAGGAAAAGGGCAGGTCGCAAAATGGCCTGCCCTTTTAAATGGTACGTTACCGGGAGCGGTAGCGGCCGGGTTACTTCCGGAAACCCGTCGCTACCGCTCCCGGTAACGTACCAAGGTTCAAAACAACCGCCGGGACAGATTAAAGCCTATGGTCAAGCCTTGTGGCGTGTCATCAGCGCCGACGATTCCCCGAGTCATAGAACGCTGCGAGAACGTTGTGCCATAACCATTGGTGAAAGTCAGCGAGAAAGCGTGACGGCGCGAAGCACTGACTTTTTGAATGCCGAAGCCAAAGGCTGGGCGGTGAATCCCAGAAAAGTCTGAGACGTAGCGCGATGCTTCATTCAGCCGCATATTCGCTTCAGCCAGCAGCGCGACTGTAGGCCGAATGTTGACTGCCGCGCCAACGCCCAGAGCTGTTGCCGTTTCGCCGGGCAGATTCTGACCCGGCGCAAAGCCAATCGGGCGGTCGCCCACTGTAACCGTTGGGACGACATAAATCTGTGCGTGGCGTGTAATGCTGCGCGCAAAGGTGAATTCAAAGCTGGTAGCAAAAGTCCGCTGGAAATTGTCCCGGCCTTCCAGCGCCACCCGAGCCATAAACGAAAGCGGGTCGCCCTTCTGTTCATCCAGCAGGGTTGCACCCGCAAAGACTTCAATCGGCCTGCCCAGATTGGTAGGCGAACGATATGCGCCAACCTGGATACGATCTGTCACGCCATAAATAAAGCCGAACGATGGCGATGCCACGCTGTCCAATCCAAATAACTGCTCTTTATTACTCGGTTCGCCGAACGGGAAGCGGTGCGTGAAGTCCGTCCACAGCGATCCTTTCGGAATTGGAATGACGGTTGGCAGATTGATCACACGCACATCAGCGGGGCGAAAAACATTATCAGGAACATGGGGCAATTCCGGGGCTGCCTGCACTTTGACCTTATCCTGTGGCATTTCCACTGGCACGGCGGCAGCGCCCAGTTCTTTGACAGTCTTGTCTTTGGTATTGATGACGAATCGCTTGCCATTCATGACCAGGATGGCTTCGGTATCAGAGTTGGGCACAAACGAAACTATAGGTTGTCCGCTTTGTGCGCCAATTTCAGAAAGGAAGTTCTCAGGGAATTTTTTGCGCAACTCCGCCGTAATCTCAAGCCCGGCTGCGGCAAAGGCTTTGCCGAACTCATTGCGCGGGCCACCGCCTGCAGGGGTCGTGTGGCAGAGCGAACATTTACGCAACTCAGGTTTGGAAAGCGGGTCAGCGGCATACATCCGCAGGTATTCCGGGCGCGCTTGCACGCTGAAGGCAGCGAAAGTGAATGCGGTTAAAAGAAAGACGAGTTTGAAGAGACTGCTCTTGGACATAAGTTTTTTGCGTTGCTCCTGATTCTTACTCTGATTTTCTAGAAGATTCGTTGAATTGCTAACACTCGCTTAGAGGCAGCTTGAGCTTGTGGGGATGTTTTTTTTTGACTATGCGGAGATGATCAACCGATCTGCTCATTGTTTGGTCGGCAATCTTTATGCCTTTCCCCACCATAGGCGAAGTCGGGAGTTTATAACTATGCGTGTCGTCTTTTGCCTCAATCTTGAATCTATTTGTTTCAGCAATTGTCAGTGTTTGGCACAAAGCGTTCCGCCATTGGAAAATGAGCGGGCGGGATTATCGGTTTCGCTGAAAGTGAAATCAAGTAACATTTCTGGTGTCTTCAAACCTACGGTTGACTCTCAATATATTCTCAATAACTTCGGATTCAAGCAGCTTTATGGTAATTGGCGGTGACCTGATCATAGGCGTGATCTCTTCGATTACACAACTCACGATACGGTGGTCAAAGCAGTTGTCGTCATTTACACTTTCGATTAGCAATTCCCCCAGTGTGATGGAACTATCACGGGCTTGGTCTAAGCCGCTAACCAATACGGAAGAGTAATGAAGATTCGTATCGAGCTTTCTTTGCATGGTGTTTTGTTTTCTTTCTGTGTGGCCATTCTTCTTTTTAGCCGTACCTTCCCGCCTGTTTTTGCGCAGGATAAAAACGAGAGCCAGACCCAGGCTCTCGTGCAACAGTTGCAAGACAAAGATAAGCAAGTTCGTCTTGCTGCGATCAAAGAGGCCAAGAAGCTGGG
>JBDSAM010000285.1:0-3436 GCA_039922135.1 Blastocatellia bacterium | reverse complement strand
GCATCGAGTCGGGAAACTCCGCCTCCTCCATCACGAGATAGCGGCGCATATCAACGATCTTCGGCATCTGTTCAATGAAGACCGGACAGGCTTCCATACACGCGCCGCACGTCGTGCATTGCCATAGCGCGTCGGGCGAAGTCGCGGGAACTGCGCCAATGACGGATGCGGCAAATGCTCCGTCGCCGCTGCGGGCAAAGCTTTGCAGGTCGAGAATAATGTCGCGCGGGGAAAGCTCCTTGCCCACAGCGTGCGCGGGGCAGACTGCCGTGCAGCGCCCGCATTCGGTGCAGGCGTCGAAATCGGCGAGGTCTTTCCAGGTGAATCCGGCCAGCGTTTTGACGCCCATCGGTTCGCCCGATTCGGCCAGCTTGTCGAAATCCATCGGCTTCAATGATGCGCCAATGGGAGTTAATCGCGCGGTGTAGATGTTCAGCGGCCCGGTCAGCACGTGAATCATCTTGGTGTAAGGTGCGGCGGCAATGAAACCGAAGACCAGCACCGCGTGCGTCCACCACACTAGAAAATGAAACAGCTTCAGCGCGCCCGCGCCCATCAATGGCTTCGACGCCATCGCCACCAGATAACCCACCGGCGACCACGTGCCCCACGGATCGCTGGTCGCCGCGATGCGCCAGCCTTCCAGCAGGAAACCGGTCAGCGCGATCAGGAAAATCGCCGCCAGGATCAGTTCGGCCTCGTCGGTATAGACCAACTTTTTCGGTCGCAAGCTCCAACGCCGCCACATTGCAATGCCGACGCCAATCAACAGCAGCGCGCCGAACACATCCACCGTGAATGATTGGAAGTAAAGATAAAACGCGCCCTGCATCACCGGCAAGCCGAAGTCGTGATGAACCGCCACCACCGTCGTCGCAATCGTCAGGACGATGAAACCTGTGTAAATGAGCGTGTGAAAGACCGCAGCGTACTTTTCCCGCACCGTGCGCCGCTGGCCCAGCGCGTGTTTTAGCAGCAATCGCAGCCGCTCTTTCGGACGATCAAACCTATCTGCCGGAAGCCCGCGCCGCCAGGCGGACACGCGCCGCCAAATGCCATACCCCGCAATTGCCATTGAGATGGCAAACAGCACATACATCAGCCAGACGTTGCTGACGTTCCACAGGACTTCACGTGTCGGAGCGGCTTGGATCATTTTTGCAGAGCGGCGAGCTTTTCTTTCAAGAGCGGGACGACCTTCTTGTAATCTTCGACAATGCCAAAGCTGCAATGTTTGAAGATGGGCGCGTCAGCATCAATGTTGATCGCGGCGACGACTTTGGAGTCGGACATTCCGGCCAGATGCTGGCTGGCGCCGCGAATGGCAATCGCCAGGTACAAGCCAGGCGCAACTTTCTTGCCTGTCTGCCCGACCTGCCACGACGGCGGACACCAGCCTGAATCGCAGGCCGCGCGCGAAGCCGCTGTCATTCCACCAAGCATTCCGGCGAGTTCCTGCAAATCCGTAAAGGCTTCAGGCCCGCCAAGCCCGCGCCCGCCCGAAATGATGATGCGGGCGTCTTCCAGTCGCGATTCGCCGCTGGATTCTGATTTGCGCTCAACGATGCGCGTTGGCACGGCAGGCACACTTACCGAAACCGCCGCTACCGTTGCCACTGACCCGGAGGCCGAAGCCGGAACATCGAATGCGCGCGCCCGCAGCCAGACGACGGCAGGCGAACGTTTCAATTGAATTGTCGCCACCGCTTTGCCGCCGTACACGCTGCGTTTGACGCGAACCGTGCCGCCGTCTGCTGACAATTCAACGCCATCGCCCACTGCGCTGCCGCCCAGCCGATGCGCCAATCGCGGCGCAAGCTCCTGGCTATAGGTATCGTTGCTCATCAACACAGCAGCAGGCGCAATCGGTTTGCACAATTCAACCAGAGCAGCCAGACAAGCTTCCGGTTGATATTCGGCCAGTTCTGCTTGGTCTGCGGAAACGACGGCATCGGCCACAGAGGCCAACGCCGCGTTCAGCGCAACGTTTGGCGCGCCAACGACAACAGCGTGCAGTCTGCCGCCCAATTGATCGGCCAACCGGCGACCGGCCCCGGCCACGCCTTGCGCCGCGCGGTCATATCCAGCGGCGGAAAAAAGTGCGATGACTACATTGCTCATAAGTTTAGATCTTTCGCTTCAGCGCTTGATCACGCAGGTCGTCGCGGGCGCTGTTTTGCTGAAATGGATTTGATGATGATTCGTCCCGGAGCCGCGCCATCAAACTTTACACGCTCTTTTTCCAGCGCCTGCGCGATCAGTGCCTGAACTGCGGGCTTATCCAACGTTTCCGCATTTTCCAGCACGATGTGACGAACTACTTTGCCGCTACCTTTTAACAGCTTTTGCGGATCAGCTAAGCCCACTCCATGCAGGAAGAACAAGCTGACCCAGCGCGGATACAAGGCAATCGAAAAGATTGCATCCGATGTTCGTTCGTTCGCGCCGAAGCCGATGGCCAGCGCGTTATAGTTGTCGTAGACCAATTCCAAAGCGCCCGGCAACCGCGCCCGCATTTTGGCAAGCGCTGCCTGCGCCGCCGCTGCAACTTCAGGCGTGTATTTGGCGATGAATCCGGCGAGTTGTTTTTCGGGCGATTCTTCTTTCATCGCGTCAGTGCTCCGAACTGTAGCAGAGTCAGGACGCCCCGGGCTGCACGGCTACGGTGCGTGGGTGAGGTCAGTTGCCTTCTTATTCGTGGTTTCTTTTTTTGCCAGCAAGTAGTTTGGCGCTCTTCATCAGTAGCTTGGGTTTTCGTGTCTCCATCAGCAGCTTGGGTTTCGGTGTCTTCGGACCATCTATTTTCTTAACCAGTCGCGCTGTCGCGGATAACTTTGGCTGTGCCTCTTCATCAGGAGATTTGGGATTTGCGCTCTCCAAGTCTCTGTAATGCAAACACCAGGTTTCCTCCACAGGACTCTCGCTGCCATCGTGTTGAGGGGGATTGTTTATCGCATCTCTATGAGCAGAGAGGTCTTTCCAGAACCCGCTTATTTTCCAAAGCTTATTCGCAAATCGGACTTGGCCAATTCTCTTCCAAGCGCAACTGTAAGTTATCGGCGCTTCCTTCAGTCGCTTCGCATCTAACAAGATACCCTCGATTTCTTTGTTGCTCTTGTTGCAAAAATCGCAAATTCTCCATGCTGCTTGTACTTTGCTATCAACTGCCATTTATCTTTTCCTTCTCGATTTTCGATTTCGCGCCATCAACGATGGCCTGATTTGCCAGTACCTGGAATTCCTGGCGAATGTTGATGTGCGTATATGGGATGACCTGCGTCATCATAATGCCGATCATTTCTTCCTGCGGATCAACCCAGAAATAGGTGCAGAATGCGCCGCCCCAACCGTATTCGCCTACTGAACTGGGGATGGCGGCTTGGCCAACATCGGTCAGCACTCGATAACCCAGCCCAAAGCCATACCCAGGGCCGGT
>JBDSAM010000284.1:0-4068 GCA_039922135.1 Blastocatellia bacterium | reverse complement strand
ACGACGACAACACCAGCGAATTGATCTTGCAGCAATTGCAGAGCGTGGCCGAAGTTGCCCGGCGCGCAAGCGTCGTGGTGTATTCAATAGACGCCAAGGGCTTGGCTCCATACACCCCAGGCGGCGACGTTGGTGGCAAACCCAGCGCCAGTTCTTATTCCGACGCGATTGATTCAGCGCAGGCAGCGTTGGAAGGGCCGGTTTTCCTGTCGAATCTGACTGGCGGATTCACCGTCACTAACACCAATGACCTGAACATCGGCATTCAAGAAGCTCTTTACGATCAGCAGAGTTATTACAGCCTGGGCTTCGATCCCGATGACGAGAAGTTCGACCGGAAGTTTCATAAGATCAAAATCAGAGCTTTGCGGCCCGGCCTGAGCGTGCGCACGAACGGCGGGTTCTTCGGTGAAAAAGAAGTTGTCGAGCCTGAACAGCCAAGGACGCGCGGGCAGCAGATTCTGGCGGCGCTACTGTCGCCATTGGGCAAACGCGATCTGTCGCTGCGAATGACGCCATACTTTTTCAACGCTTCCAAAGAAGGGCCACTGGTGCGCGCGCTCTTCCACATTGATTGTTCGAAGCTGACGTTCAAAGACGGGCCAAACGGGAAGAAGGTATTGAACCTTGACCTGGCCGCATTCGCGTTCGACGAGAAGGGCGCAACAGTGGATATGACAGCGAACCGCATCAACCTTGAATTCAATGAACAGCAATACCAACAGGTGATGGCCAACGGCTTGGCGTATCGCAAAGACTTCCCATTGAAAAAATCCGGCGCATATCAGTTGCGCGCTGTGCTGCGCGATGATGCTTCGGGGCGAGCGGGCACGGCCAGTCAATTCATTCAGGTCCCTGATTTGAGCAAAGGGCGGTTGGGCATGTCCGGGTTAATTTTGACCGCGCCAAAATTATCTGCCGCAGCGATGGCAGCGAAAGGTGATGCTGGTTCCACCAATACCGTAACTGCTGCTTCTGATAAACCTGCTGGCGAAGGTTCACAATCCAGCGCGCTGCCAGCATCGCCCTATGTCAGAAAGTTCGCGCGCACAAGCTGGATTCAATACGGCGCGGCCATTTACAACGCCACGACGGACAAGAAGAACCCGCTGCCACAGATTACCGTGCAAGCCGAAATTTTTCGCGACGGCAAACCAGTCTATAAAATGCCCGCGCGCTTGCTGGAAGTA
Source organism: Blastocatellia bacterium (assembly GCA_039922135.1). Lineage (GTDB taxonomy): Bacteria > Acidobacteriota > Blastocatellia > RBC074 > RBC074 > RBC074. The sequence continues at coordinate 2,878 of JBDSAM010000284.1, read as the reverse complement.
ACACCGGGCACCAATCCGAAGCGGTTCGATTATGTCGGCCAGTTGCGGCTGAACAACTTCCCTGAAGGCGATTACCTGTTGCATCTGATCGTGACCGATGGGCTGGCAAAGAAGAAGCTTGCGCGCACAGAACAGTGGATGGATTTTAGTGTGAGATAAAAAGCGCGTCGGACATTTTCTACAGGAACCGCCGAGGCAGTCAGTCATCCGCAACACGACCCGTCGAATCAAGAAGTCGTGTTTTTTTGTCGCTCAGATGAAATTAGCGATTGACTTCACGCGCAATGATTGTGTTTAATCCACCCGATCCTTTTTTAAGTAGTTGTTCCCATCAGTGCCCTACCCCAAAAGATATTCAACGAAACGTTGCCGCTCTCTTCCCCCCAACCGAAGCTGTTATCCCCGTGCAGCGATTCTTCACACCAACCAGCTTAGTGCGTTGTTATAGTGCTGGGCACTAAGCCTCTCGCTCTGTCTCATACATTCACATCTCATTGTTCGTAGGTCTAAGCAGGCGCTAGCGACAAAGTTACAGGTGTGCTCACCTGCCGCAGCAATAGTATTCGTCAGCGCACGACTGTGACGATAGATAACCGTTGGAAGAGATAATTCCCCCTTCTCAACAGGAGGTATAAAACCCATGCTCACGGATAAGGCGAAAATTTTCGACGCTGATACAACAAGTTTTCCTTCAACCCATTCTTTTAACTTAAAGAAGCAGGCTATTGCTGAAAAGAAACATAGCAACGTGCTGCCGTTGGAAAGCTCAAAACCAAACACTGGGAAATTGAAGCTGGCCGAAAGCGCGCGTGTCACCCGCAACGAACCCGAAGACGGGAATAGGCCGAACGGGAATGGACCAAACCGGAATGGAAATGAAACAGAGACGGTGGAAATCAAATCCCGAATGGAGGCAATTCTCGCAGGTATGAAATCCAGAACAGCAACTGCCTATGCGCCCGAAGCCTTAGGCGCGGAGACCGCGAACGAACCCTATGGGGAAGAGCTTGAGCGGCGGCGGGCGGCAATCATCACCATCGCACGCGAAGCCGAAGTCCGTTCACGCGAAGCCGCTGATATGTTTCGACAGGCTGAAACCAAACTGATACATGCAGAAGCCCGGCTGAAGGAAGAGATGGAGTTGCGCCTGCTGGCAGAACAGCAGGTTGTTCAGGTCGAAGCACAATCCCGGCAAATCCAAGAGAAGTCCCGGCAGATCGAAGAAGAGGCCAAACAATGGCTGGACACAGCGCAGGCCGAAGAGACCAGGCGCATCGAAGCCGAAAAAGCAAAGGCCGAATTGGAAATCCGATTGAAGCAGGAGACTGACGCTTGCCTGCTGGCCGAAGAGTTGCGCGCCGAAGCCGAGGGGAAAGTAGAGGCCGCCGGGCAAGCATTCGCCGATGCCAAACAAGCGGCCAAAGAGGCCGAAGCCAAAGTCCAAATCGCCGAAGAAGCCGCGCGCGCCGCTGAATCGCTTATTTACGAAGCCGACGCCATCGCCCGCAAGATGGAAGAGAGATGCCATACCGCCGAAATCAACTTACAGCGCGAAGCCGAATTGAGAGCCTTGGCCGAACAGATGCTCAAAGAACTGGCAAGCGTCAACCCGCATCTGGAACCAAATTGGCAGAACCTGGAAGCGGCGATGGCGCAAGCAGCATCACTTCCTGTTGGGAACCCGGCTGCGGTTTCGGTTTCCGCCGAAGACGGCGATGCGCTGCAACAACTTCACGTGCAAGTCGAAGCCGAACAGAAAGCCCGAGTAGCCGCCGAACAGTCGCGCGCCGAAGCTGACGCCAAAGCGCAGGAGTTGGAAACCAAGCTGCGCAAAGCCGAAGACAAATACCGCACGACCGAAAACGGCTACAAAAAAGTGCTGCGCAAACAGGAAGAAGAGCTGCGCTCGATGTCCGAACAGGTCGTGCGCAATAACGATTCCGGCGCGGTGGCGGTGGCGGTCAATTCCGAAGAGAACGAGATGTTTTTGAACATCACCAAGCCGAACCTGACACGAGCCAAGATCAAGCTGGTCAGTTACGGTGTATTCATCACGCTGCTGGTGTTGGCGCTGGTCTGGTTGGGAACTGCAGCTTTTCACCAACTATAAGCTGATTTTCCCCCTTCAGCTTCACTCCCCACAGTGAAGACAAATGAAAATAATAAGAAGTTTGATCACGCTTTCCATGCTCCTGATTTTCGGAACGGCAACAATCGTTGATGCGTTGCCACAACAACAACCGGGAACAGTCCCAGCCGAAAAGAAGCGAGCGATGAATAAATTCGATCCCGCCGACCTCTTTCCTGAAGCTAAAGACCACGACAGGAAAGAGCGAACCAAACGGGATAAAAAATCAGCATCGCTTTCTATTCTGGCCAGCAGCGCGCCATCAGGTGCTGAGCCTTCATCCACTTCACGTAAGAATTCGCGCCACCGCCGAACAGGGGAAGCAAGATCAGCCAAACCGGAAACGCGGCTGGCTTCCAATGCAGTGACTGCACCACCACCGCCGTCGCCATCTCTGGGCACTATTCAAACCCAGCCAGTGCCGACCGCAACAACAGAGCAATCCCCATCACCTGGCGCAGTAATGGCAGGGGCCACCGCATTGACGACGCCTCCATCACAAACCTTGATTGCGTCTGGCAATTCGCCAGCCTCACCGTCAGAAACATTGTCGCGTGGACAGCCACCTAACAATTCGTGGTTGTCGCTGCCTGTCATCCTGACGTTGCTATTGCTGGTTGCGCTGGCGCTGATTTTCGCGCTGGCCAAATTGATGAAGCAGTTTCGCGGATCGGTCAATTAAAAATCGGTACGGACCGGGAGCGGTAGCGACCGGGTGTTCTTAGAGAGCATCCATCACAAGTCTACCCG
>JBDSAM010000283.1:0-5377 GCA_039922135.1 Blastocatellia bacterium | reverse complement strand
GACCAACGCGGCCAGCATTACGATTCCAGTGATTCCGCCGAATTGCTGATGGTGAGATCGCCCTAGTTGGCGACGAAAAAACACCTGATGTTCACAAATTCAAAAAGTGAACATCAAGCGTTTTTTTCACCGCCGGCCAAAGTAACCTCAACATCAACAATTCGGCGGCATCACGGGAATTGTAATGCTGGCCGTGCTGGTCAGTGTTAGAGGATGCAGGTTATGCCCCTGATTATAGGCATTGGCGCTATTGCGCGTGTTGATGTTGTAGTTGATGACGGAGCCGAAAATAGCGATGTCGGACTGGCAGTATAGTCGCAGCCAGCCTGAACGCCCCGATGGAATGAAGTCTTCAATGCGAGGAGATGGGCATGAAGCGCCGAGGCAATAGAACCGCCCTCGGTATTGGCATCCCGCGGAGAGCGAATAGCTCTGCACGTTTTCCATATCGTCATAAAGCAAGCTGGTTAGCGTGCCAATAGCATTCGCTCCGGCCCGCAAATCCCCACCAATTCGATTCACCACAATTAACGTGTCATTCCCATCTGTGCGGCTCGGCAGAGTATCAGCCGCAATTACACGTGGAGCCATGCTGTAGCTAATGCCATCAAACTTGATCGTCGCTGAAGTTGCTTCCATACAGGCAGGCCCGGCTGATAAGGCGGCAAACGCCTGCGCCCCCAGATTCGCCGCGTGTCCCGTTTGAAACTTGACGTATTCATCGCCGATCAAAAAGTTGAAGTTGACCGGGCAGCCCGAGCTGTCGGTTGCTACCGCCAGGACGTAGCCCGTGGTGCCAGGATCGAAGTCTGATGCGGTGAAGGCCATCGTCTGTTGAGCGGTCAGGCAAACGAAGCTGTCAGCGACGGAGCAGGCTTCGCTGATGAAAAAGAGATGGACGAAAGCTTGGCGTGATAGCTCGATGTTGGTGATCGCAAGGCGCGTGTTCTGGGCTTGGGGCGACGTGATGCTGGAGGTAAAGACCGGAAAGGCAAGCACTGAACCGGCTTTTTGATCGCTGCTGGCAACACTGGGCGGCAGTGGAATCTCAACGTCCCGCCTGACTACCACGTTGAACGCGCAGCTTGCCGTGTTGTTTGAACTGTCGGTGGCCGCGCAGTTGACGACAGTCGTGCCTACTGGAAAGGCCGCGCCCGAAGGCGGCACACAGGTAACATTGACCTGGCAGTTGTCCGTGGCCGTCACGGGCGGATAGGTAATGACTGCCGACCTGTTGCTGCCCGCCGATGTATCAACACCAACCGGACAAGTAATGCGCGGCTGTTCGGTGTCCTGCACCGTCAGTAAAAGCGTGAAGCGCGAAGGCGCGTCGGTGTCGCAGATAACAGAGTAATTGCCTACGGGAAAAGGCGGGCGGCGTGATGAAACGCAATGCGTCAAATGACAAGGGCTAGGTGAATTGGTGCGAAACCCCGTCGTGCAAACGCTTGGATCGGCGTCTAGAACCAGCAAGCCAAGCGTGATCGTCGTCGTCGCCGTCCCACGACTTACGCCGCTGTCTGAAAGTTGAAGCATCAGCGTGATGGTGCTGCCTAGTTGTTGACTGGCTGCGGTAAAGGTGAAGCTACGTTCGACGGACGGGCCGCCCGCCGTCAACCGCCCGTAATTTTGCGGGCCGCCAGTTGGCAGGGTCACGCCGCCGCTGGCTTGTAATGTCGCGACAAGCTGTTGGCTGGTGCTGGCCGTGCCAGTGTTTTGCAGCGCAATGCTCAGGGTGACGGGTTCGCCAGGTTCGATCAGTCCATCGGGCATCGTGCAAGACTCCGCCGTCAACGTCCAACCGGCGACGGCAATATGCGGCTGCGCGGTCTGTGTCCGTGCCCCGCTTTGCTGAATACTGCGCTGAATCGGCGTCAGACAAAATGCGGTCACCGCCAGCACTGTGATTGCAACAAATCGCAAAAGACTAAAATCTGGCCTGACCGGCGAACTACGCGGCATACTTCCCTTCCTTAATTAATTCGGCTTTGATTCGGTGATTTCAATTCAACGGTGGGGATTGAATGGTTGCTCTAGTTTCGAGCACCGCCGTTATTGTCGCTGAGCGGCGGGTAAGCAGCAAGCCAAGTCACAATCGCGAGGGCGGCTGCGCTTCCTTCTCGCCCAGCACCAGCATTGGTTTCGGCGTCTTTTTCAGCTTGAATTTTTCGACGCCGAATTTTTCGATGTGGGCAATCGCCTCATCCACTGAATCGGTCACCATCAGCAGCTTCAAATCGGCTTCGCTGATTGTTTTTGCTTCGACCATCCGTTCCAGAAAGCCCATCATCGGTTCGTAATATGCGCGTCCCATCAGGACGACGGGAAAGTCCAGAATCTTGCGTGTTTGAATCAGCGTCAGCGCTTCGAACATTTCATCCATCGTCCCAACGCCGCCCGGCAGCACAATAAAGGCATACGAATACTTGATAAGCATGACCTTGCGGACGAAGAAGTAACGAAACTCAAGCATCGTATCCAGGTATGGGTTCGGTTGCTGTTCGAAAGGCAGAACGATGTTGCAGCCGATGGAAGTGCCACCTGCTTCTTTCGCGCCACGATTGGCGGCTTCCATAATGCCAGGGCCTCCGCCAGTCATCACGGTGAAGCCAATGTTGGCCAGCGCCGCGCCGACATCGCGCGCTAGTTGATAGTAAGGATGATCTTCTTTGAACCGCGCAGAGCCGAAGACCGTCACGCAAGGGCCGACAAAATGCAGCCGACGGAAACCGCGCAGGAATTCATACATCGTGCGCAACAGCATCCAGGCTTCTTTACTGCGTGATTTCGGGCCTTCCAGAAAGTACCGCTCTTCACGATGATTCTTCTTGGCTTCTTTTGCAGACAGTGTTTCTTCAGATGGGTCTATTGGCATGTGCTTATCTTGTCACTTAAGGGGGAATGTTGCCGAAGGGATGGTCGCATCATTTCATCGTGAAAGGTTCCATCAGTTCCGCGCGGCTACCATCGGGATCGAACAGATTCAATTGCCAGCGACGATTGCGGCCCACTTGTGGCGAACGAATTTTGGCCGGGTCGTCAACCCGCTGCCGCAATGTCTCCAATGCTTTTTGAATGTCGGGCACCAGCAGGGCGACGTGATGGCTTGATCCAAGTTGCTGCCGCGTTGGCTTGCCTGTCGTCAGCATGTACTCAATGTAATCGGTGCCGTCGGGCACTTTCATATTGATCCAGTTCAGCGTCGAGTCATCGCGCCCGCCGCGCCACGTTTCAGCGAAGCCCAGAATATCTTTGTAGAACTTATCGGCGGCTCCGGCATCGGCAACCGTCACGCCGACGTGCAGGATGCGATCGGAGATACGCTGCGATGAGACGTACTTGCCCCGCGCTTTGGTGTGCAGCGAGCCTGGGCGGTATTCGACAAATTCCACCGTGTGGCCATCGGGATCGGTGACAGTGAAGTTGAAGTTGCCGTCGCGCCCTTGCCGGTGTTTGTCGGGGACTTTGACGCCCTTCGATTGCAGATAGACGCGCAGGGCCTCGATGTTGGTCGTCTCAAACGCAATGTGTTTCAGCCGGTCATCCTGATCGGGCGGCAGTCCGGGAAAGATTTCGATGCATTGCCTATCGTTCACCTTGAAGTAGGTCAGCGCCAGACTGCCATCGGGATTGAGCAATTGAAATGGCTCTTCATACCCAAGCAAGCCGCTGTAAAAGTCGCGGGCTTTGGCAATGTCGCTAACTTGAAACGCGACATGCGCAATGCCAACAATGAGCGGACGCTGTGGCGCGGAGGGTTGATTTTGCGCCGTGGCGAAAGAAATGAAGCAGACGATCAACATCGCCGTCACTGCATAATTAAAGGTCGTAGCTCTTGTTCTTTTCATTGACTGTCCTTTAGTTCTTTGCCTGATGAGACTTGATCAACCGTTCCGGCAAGTTCGGCTGCGCGATTATGCATTAGCGTTGACTGAAGCGTCTATCTTTGCTTGACAGTTCCAGTGCATGACATGTTTGCTTTGTCACCGTAACATTGCGGCGCGTTACAGAACCAATTCGACCAAAAAGGAATCACTTAAAAAAATGGCATCACAACACTGTCCCCAGCATCCACTTTCATGGCTTCCGCTTTTAATGCTCTTTTTGCTTTTACTTGCGCCGTTTCCAGGCGCTTTTCCACAAGCCCAGCAAGAGGCAAAGCTTGGCATGGGACGCAAGTATTCAACGATTGAGAGAATGAGCCTGGAGCGGCTGCACGCTGTAGATGCCGACCGGCTGCGATTGCAGAAAGATCGCCGGGCGGTTTCGCTCAAAACCGGCTTCGGCGATTACAAAGCCATTCTGCACGCACACGCCGAAGACTCCGCGCACACGGGAGGCACTCGGCCAGAACTGCTGGCAGCGGCAAAGAAGGTTGGCGTGAAGATCGTTATGCTGACCGACCACGTTCGACCGCCGAAAGATTTCATCAACGACAGTTGGCGTGGTTTGCGGGAAGGCGTGCTGTTCATCCCAGGAGCCGAAAGCGAAGGCTTTCTGGTCTATCCGCAACGTTCGATTATCGCGGCGCACATCAACAAGAGCTTCAAATCGCGCGACGAATACATCCGGCTGGTTAAAGAACAAGTTGGCCAGGATCGCGGCAACATCTTCCTGTCGCACGTTGAGGAAAAGCCCGATTGGGACACAAGCCAGTTGGACGGGCTGGAGATTTACAACATCCACACAGACTTGATGGATGAAGGCGAGTTTGTGAAGTGGCTGCAAGGCTCATTTACCAATCCCGACAGGCTAAAGCAGATTGAGCAAGGCTTGGCTGAATATCCGGCGGAGTTTTTCGGCGCGTTGCAGGATTATCTGCCGACGGTCATCGCCAAATGGGATCGCGATTTGCCGTCACACAGACTGACTGGTGTTGCCGCCAACGACTGCCATCACAATCAGGTCTTCACGATCAAAGCCGTCAATGATGACACGATTGAAATCACAGCCTTCCCTGATCCGCCGCGCAATGTCACAACCGCCCAGGCTCCGCGCATTGCCGAAATGCTGAAGGGCCGTAAAGCTGGCGACTTAATTGCCAAGCTTGATCTCGATCCGTATGAACGCAGCTTGAATTTCGTGGCTACACATCTGCTGCTGAACGAATTGAACGAAACGACTGTTCGTCAGGCTTTGAGACGAAGCCATGCTTATGTCGCACACGACTGGTTATGCGATGCGACCGGCTTTGCGTTCGTCATTGAACGAAACGGCAAGCGCACAGGCGTAATGGGCGATGAAGTGAAATTCGAGAAAGGCCTGAAACTACGGCTGGCTGCGCCCGTCGCGGGAACGATCAAACTCTTCCGCGATGGAAAACTGATTCAGGAAGCGAAAGCGGACATGCTGGATTTCACAGTGAACCAGGCGGGCG
>JBDSAM010000282.1:0-7859 GCA_039922135.1 Blastocatellia bacterium | reverse complement strand
CTGGGGGAGTCGCTTAAACGTTACGACTTCAATATCAAGCCATTTCTGCGCGACCTGTTTTTGAATAGCGCTGAGTTTTACACGCTAAAAGCGTTGCGCAGCTTGCCCAAATCGCCAGCGTATTTCGTAGTCAGTGCGCTGCGCCTGTTGCAGGTTCCTGAGCCTAATGGTGAAGCCGCATTGACACCTCTCGCCGATATGGGACAGCAGCTATTTCAACCGCCAGACGTGTTTGGCTGGCCGGGCGGCGCTGATTGGTTCAGTTCCAATCGCCTGCTGGCGCGAATGAACTGGGCGAACACAACAGTCATCTCTCGCAGCCCGTCCACCGGGATCCAGTTTACCAAAGTGCTTAACCAGGCAGGCTTGACTGCAGGCGCCACCCCGGAACAGGTAGTGGACTATTTCACTGCGTTGCTTATTCAAAGGCCACTCCCCCAGAGCATTCGTCAGACGCTGGTGGAATACATGCTGAAGATGGATAACGGCCAGCTCTCGCCGAACTTCGCACTTAACAATATAACTATAGACAAAAAGGTGCGCGGCCTGATTCATCTGCTGCTGTCGCGTCCCGAAGCACAGGTTTTTTGATCAGGGAACAGGAGGAATTATGTCCAAAACGACACGCAGAGATTTCATCAAGACCGGTGCAGGAGCAATAAGCGCGGGCATCGCATTGCCAGTGCTAAATAATGTAACGATGGGACAGACCGTGGTCGGACGGTTGCGCAAAGAATTGGCCGGAGAGCCAAGGATTCTGGTGATTATCGAATTGGCGGGTGGCAATGACGGATTGAACACCATCATTCCACTGAAGCAGTACGACTCCTACGCCAGTTTCCGTACGCGAATTGCCATCCCGAAAGAGCAGGTGCTTCCACTTTACGGCTCAACGACGATGGGATTGAGCCCCAATTTGGCTGGGCTTAAGCCGCTGGCGGACGCTGGCCAATTGGCCGTCGTACAGGCGGTCCATTATCCAAACCCTAATCTGTCGCACGAAAGCTCGCGATTGATTTACCATCGTGGCTATCCTGACCCGGAAGTCCGCTCACCATCAGCCACGGGTTGGATTGGGCGACACTCAGCGATCTTCGGTAATCCTGACAATCCGGTGGATACGATAGGCCTTGGGGGCAGACTTGTTCCTATGCTGAGCGCGTCCGGCGCGAACACCAGTAGTGTAAAACCGGATAACAACGGCAATCTGGTCGGCTATGGGTTCGAGACTGATATACAGTTACCAGGCGATCACAATAATCGTGTTACTGCAGCCCGGCAAATGGATCCTTACTCAGTCAACGATCCCTACACAGACCTAATTGAAAAGGCACAGACGGACCTTTTCCGCAGCATAGATCCGGTGAAGGCGGCAGCGGTCAGTTCCAGCAGTTCTGTCACCTACCCGCGCAGCGCTTTCGCTGGCGGATTGAAGTTAATTGCCCGCCTCGCTACTTCGACCATGCCCGCGTTGGGTACGCGCGTCTTTTACATCACCATTGGAGACTTCGACACGCACAGCTTTCAACTGAATAGGCAACGAACCCAGTTTCTTAGCATCGCCAATGCGCTGAAGATATTTTTTGACGATTTGGCCGCGAATAATTTGTACGACAAGACGATGGTCATGATCTGGTCGGAGTTTGGACGCCGCGTAGCCGACAATGCCAGCGAGGGCACGGATCACGGTATGGCAAATAACATCTACCTGCTGGGCAAGCGCGTTAAAGGTGGCGTGTACGGTGCCGACCCCAGCCTGACCGATCTGCAAGCCGGGAGTCTGAAATGGAAGATTGACTACCGCAGCGTCTATCAAACAATTATTGAGAGTTGGTTCGGTAATTCGAATTCGGACGCGCAGAGAGTACTGGCCGGAGACTTCGGCAACCTTGGTTTCATAGCGTAGCTGTGAGCGACAGTACAATACAAATATGGGGAGCATGAGCGACCTGAGTTTCCCGTGATATAACCGCAGGGAGATTCAGGTGGCTTACGCTCCCGCGCTACGTTCGATCCCCGCCGATAAAAATCCGTCCAGGCCGCAAGCCCGTCTATCCAATCCGCTATGAAACGAGATGTCATTCGCCCGCTCAAAAAGCTCATCCTGATCTGCCTAACACTCAGCGCTGTTGGCTTCAATTTATGGAGCAACCCTGTGGCAGCAAAGATCAGTCCCGGACCGCCGCTTGGATTTACGGGCGCACCCGGCGAAGGCACTTGCGTCGGTTGCCATTACACCTTCAGCCAGCCCAATCCGCCGAATACGGGCGGCAAAGTCGAAATCATTGGTTTGCCAGCCACCTACACACCGGGCCAGAGCTACACCGTGACCGTGACGGTTTCGCATCCGACAGCACGTGCGTGGGGCTTTGAATTGACGGCACTTGACGCGGACGGCACGTCGTCCACCGTCGGCGCGCTGACCGTCACCAGCCCAACGACCGTCCTTAAACGCGATTCCAATGATTCAGGGGTGCTGCGCACTTATCTGTCCCACAACGGCGAACCGGGCATTGCGGTGGGCAAGCCGATATCCAACAGTTGGTCATTCAGTTGGACCGCCCCCGCGGCTTCAGTTGGCGACATTACGTTTTATGCTGTCGGTAATGCCGCCAACAATCAAATCTCGCCCGAAGACGATTACATTTACACCACATCGGTCAAAGTCGCATCGCCTTCAGTGGCCAACCGCGCGCCTGCGTTTGCCGTAATGCCGGATCGCGTGCTGGGCGTCGGCGACAGAATCAGCTTCCCTGTTGTTGCCAGCGATCCGGATAATAATCCGGTGACCATCACTGCAGGCACGCTCGCCAACGCCAACTTCGATGTGATCAGCAAACGTTTTGCCTTCACGCCCTCTGCCAATCAGATTGGCAATCAGCAGATCACCTTCACCGCCAGCGACGGCCAGTTGCAGACGCAGCAGACGGTCAAGTTCCAAATCGCAGGCGAGACATCGCAAGGCTTGACCGCGCTGACGAAGACCAGCGGGCCTTCGGCGTATCTGGACTTCAAGCAGGCGACGACGATTGAACTGACTGCAACCGGGGCATTCGGCGCAAACACTGCGATCCTTTTCAACGGCTTGCCGCTGACAACGCAATCAGTGACCAATGGCTTAACGGCGATGATTCCGGCCAGCGCGCTTGGCGAGGCAGGTGCGTTCGTCGTGCGCGTTCGACTTGGCAACGGCACATTGACCAACGCGCGCTCTCTGGCGCTGACTTCGGCTGCTGCGCCGCAAACGGCAGCGACAGTGGATGCAGCCGCATACGTGGCGACGGTCGCGCCGGGGCAGATTGTTGCGCTGTTCGGCATGGATATGGTTGCAAACGGGGGTGGGATTGCGAATTCCCTGCCGTTGCCGCGTTCGCTGCAAAACGCGACAGTCTACGTCAACGGCGTGGCTGCGCCGCTCTATTTCGCCGCCGCCAATCAGATCAACTATCAAGTGCCTTACGCAACGGCGGCGGGTACAGCCTCAATTGTCGTGATGCGCGATGACGGCATCGCATCTTATGGTTCGGCCACGGTTGCGACAGCAGCGCCAGCGTTGTTTGCCGCCGACGCTTCAGGCCAGGGCCAAGCCGCCGCGCAGAACTCAGACTTTTCGCCCAACGGCGACCCTGCCACCAGCCCTCAAGCCAGGCGCGCGCGCAAAGGCGATTACGTTGTCTTTTACGGATCAGGCGCGGGCGCGCAATTCGTCAATGCCAATAACAGTCAGCCGTTGACGATCAAAGACGGAGAAACCGCATCCAGCGATCCACTGGCGGCAACCAGCGCGCTGCCAACGGTGACTATTGGCGGAAAAGCAGCGACGATTTATTTCAGCGGATTGTCGCCAGGCTTTGTTGGGTTGTGGCAATTGAATGTGCAAGTGCCGACCGATGCGCCCGGCGGCGCCAGCGTGGAAGTCATCGTTAGCTTTGGCGGGAAGACGGCGAATCGGGTAACGATTGCGGTGGAATGACGGCGGGCTGAAATTCAAAGCAGGCCAGAAATTCGCGGTTGCCATCCGCGCCCAGAATCGGCGAATCAATAACGCCCCGCGAATGCAATCCAATCGAAGCAGCAAATTGAACAATCTCATCCGCGACACGTTGCTGCGCAGCTACATCGCGCACGATTCCGCCTTTGCCTACTTCGTCGCGACCAACTTCAAACTGCGGTTTGATCAGCGTGATGGCGAAAGCTGATGGCTGAAGCAATGGTGGCACGACTGGCAGAATCTTCGTCAACGAGATGAACGACACGTCCGCGACAACCAGATCAAACCGTTCCTTAAAATCTTCCGGCGTCAAATAGCGCGCGTTGATATTTTCACGGACCTCGACGCGCGCATCCTGCCGCAGCTTCCAGTCAATCTGCCCGTGCCCAACATCCACCGCCACCACGCGCCGCGCGCCGCGTTGCAGCAGGCAATCGGTGAATCCGCCCGTTGACGCGCCGATGTCCAGACAGACTTTGCCATCAGCTTCGATCTGAAAATGATCTAGCGCAGCCACTAGCTTCAGCCCGCCGCGCCCGACAAAGGGCATCGTTTCTTTGACGATCAGCGGCGCATCCAGCGCAACCAGATGTCCGGCTTTGTCCAGTCGCTGCTGCTCGCTGAAGACTTGCCCGGCCAGAATCAATGCTTGCGCTTTGGTGCGCGTTTCCGCCAGCCCACGCATCACTAACAATTTGTCCAATCGCTCTTTGCTTTTTGATTTCATCACGAATGCAGTTCGTTTTGCCGAAAGCGGTCAAGGTGTGGGAAGCTGCCGACGATTATGCTGTAGTTTCGATGATGACCAACACCCGAGCCGAAAATAAGGATGAAACTATGACCGAATCCTCGAAAGCCGCCCGCTGCCCGCGCTTAGTTATCCACCAATCCAATTCGCCGCGCAATCAAAGCTCTTTTGCCCCCAGCCTTTTTGCTGAAGACGTGCGCGCCGGTTTGACCGCGCAGCCAAAGACGCTGCCGCCGAAATATTTTTACGACGCGCTGGGTTCTCAGCTTTTTGAAGCCATCTGCCTGCTGCCTGAATATTACCCGACGCGTGCCGAAGCCGAGATCTTCGATCATTATGCGGCTGAGATCGTGCGGCAACTGCCATCGCCGATTGGCGTCATAGAACTGGGCAGCGGCAGTTCGATCAAAACGCGATTGCTGATCGAAGCCATCCTGGCCCGACAAGACGAATTGCATTACCAGCCAATGGATATTTCGGCTTCCATACTGGAATTGAGCGCCGAGGCGCTGCTTGGCAATTTCGACCGATTGCGAATTACCGGCCACGTCGGCGATTACACGCGTGGGTTGGGGGAAATTGAACGGCAGGCAGGCCAGCGGCTGCTGGCTCTGTTTTTAGGCTCGAACATTGGCAACTACACCATCGCCGAAGCCCGCGATCTGCTGCAAACCATCAGAAAAACCCTACAGCCCGGCGACGGATTGCTGCTTGGAGCGGATTTGAAAAAGTCCGTACAGGTGTTGATCCCAGCCTACTCCGATGCGCTGGGCGTGACGGCGGCCTTCAACCTGAACTTGCTGGCGCGAATCAACCGCGAGCTTGATGCCGATTTCGACTTATCGCAATTCCAGCATCGCGCCTTGTACAACGAAGACCGTGGCCGCGTCGAAGCGCATCTGGTCAGCCATTCCGCGCAAACCATCCACATCCGCGCGCTGGAATTGCAGATTGAATTCCAGCCGGGCGAGACGATCCACACGGAAAACTCCTACAAATACGATCTGCCTCAGCTTGCATCGCTGGCCGAAGAAACCGGATTCAATCCGGCGCGAACCTGGTTCGATCAGCAGAAGCAGTTTAGCTGTAACTTCTGGCAGGCCATCTAACCGAGACCACTTGGCATTCGGGCCTTGATTCCACGCCAAGACGCAAAAAGTTTTTCATTCTTCTTTGTGTCTTGGCGTCTTGGCGTCTTGGCGTGAGTAATGACACTTGCCTCACTTCTGTTCATTCAGGTTTTTGTTGTAGCTGAAATAGCTGATGCTGATTTCGCCGACTGGCGTTTTCTGCAAAGTCTCGCGCGCCGGACCGTCCAGATACAGCAGCAGATATTGCGAGATGTGCGGTTGCGCGATCCCCTTCTTCTCTTTCAAGTAAGTCAGAAAATCGCTGGAGAACCAGTCGAAGATTTTTGATAGTTGCAGCTTCTTCGTCGCCGGATCGTATCGCACGTTGCGCCTGTCGTTGATGAAGCGTTTGGCCGATTGATCCAGCACGTCCCAGGTCTTGCCTTGTGCAATCACGCCCTGCCACAGCGCCGGGCAACTGGACGCCGCACAGTTGAGGTAAAAGTGAATGCGCGGTTCTTTGTACCGTTTGCGAATGATTTTGTGTTCCAGGTCTTCCAGGCCCAGCGCTTTGCCGCCGAGTTTAATGTCGCGGTTACGGAACAAACCGACGAAGTTCCAGAGCGCGCTTTTGCTGGGATATTCCGACGCCGCAATGTACAGCACCCAGGCGTTGTAGGCCGTCATCCAATAACGCAATTGTTCGCCGCCGTCCGGGAAAACTTGCGGATGGCTTTCGGGGCTGACAGCGGAGATTTGATCAATGAAAGTTTTCAGCGACGGCAACTCGCTCTTCAATCCGCCGTAATTTACCAGTCCGCGCGTATCCACGTACTTTCGCGTCAGCCGGTCGTATTCGAAATAATTGATTTGCTGCGCCCATGCATTACTCCCCACGCACAAGGCCAGAATCAAACCGAGGAAAATGTTTTTTGCTTTCACTGTTTTCTCCGTGGATTTGCCGTCAGCTCGAATGGTGTTATTGAAATAAGTCTGCCAAAGAATAACCAGCGAGATCACGGTGTACTGTAATACGAACTACGTTGCCGGCAATTTACGAATTTGACCCTGGCAAGTCACCGGGTAGAATCTCGCTTCAACATTCAATCATAGAACCTATGGAACTTGATTCGAAAAATTCAAGCGCGACCTATCAGCGCGGCGTGCGGCGTGTATTACTCATCACGCTTCTGCTGAACATTGCTGTTGTCATCGGCAAATTGATCGCGGGATTCATGGCCGGAAGTTTGAGCGTCATCAGCGATGCGATTCATTCGACCACCGATTCGCTGAATAACGTCGTCGGGTTGGTGGTGACAAAGTATGCCGCCGCCGAACCGGATGACGAACATCCTTACGGCCACGCGAAGTTTGAAACGCTGGCCGCGTTTATCATCGCCGGGTTTCTGTTCGTGACCTGTTATCAAATCAGCGTCAGCGCAATCACCCGCTTATTTTCAAAAACCCACGCTGCGCCAGAGATCACCGCGCTGACCATTGGCGTGATCATCGCAACGATCGTCATCAACATCTTTGTCACGGTCTATGAACAGCGCGAAGGCAGGCGATTGAAAAGTGAATTTCTGATTGCCGACGCCATTCACACGCGCAGCGATGTGGTGGTTAGTTGTTCAGTGCTGACCGGGCTGGTTCTGGTCAAAATGGGCTACGTCTGGCTGGACCCGGTGGTGTCGTTGTTTGTCGCTGGCGTGATTGCGTGGAATGGCTATCAGATTTTCAAAGCTACGGTGCCCGTGCTGGTGGATGCCGCGCCCGTGCCGCCGCCGCGCATCGCTGAAATCGCCGAAAGCGTTCCTGGAGTTCATTCCGTCCACGACGTGCGAGTGCGCGCGCACGGCGGCGAAATGTTCATCGAAATGCACCTGCACGTGGCCGCGCGGTTGGAGCAAGACCACATCCTGTCGCACGCCATAACCGAAGCGGTGGAGCATCGCCTGATCGAAGAGTTCGGCAAAGTAACCGCGACAATTCACGTCGAGCCATTGCCAGAAGCATCGTAGCGGTTGTCTAATCGTCGGTGCGGAACCGG
>JBDSAM010000281.1:0-5595 GCA_039922135.1 Blastocatellia bacterium | reverse complement strand
GGAGCAATCAACATGGCAAATCGCACTGCAACAGTCGAAACTGGCAAGGGCACAATCAAATTCACGCTTTATGAAGATCAAACGCCGATCACAACAGCCAACTTCATCGAACTGGCCGAAAAGAAGTTTTATGATGGACTGAAGTTTCACCGCTACGAACCCGGCTTTGTCATTCAGGGCGGCTGTCCATACGGCACAGGCACAGGCAGTTCGGACAAGAAAATCCCATTGGAAGTCAGCGCCAATCTGAAACATGGCGAAGCGGGCGCGGTTGCCATGGCGCGGTCGAATGACCCGAACAGCGCCAGTTGCCAGTTCTACATTACGCTGGGGCAGGCTGCGTTTCTTGATAACAATTATGCCGTCTTCGGTCGCGTGACCGAAGGTTTGGATGTCGCGCAAAAGCTTCGCGCGGGCGATGTGATGAACCACGTCACCGTTAGCGACGAATAGTCACAAAACAAAGCTAACCCGGAACGCAGGCAATCGTCGTGAACAGCGCGTTGCCTGCGTTTTTGTTTTGTAAGCATGACCTGGCGCCCCGGCTAATCTTCTGAAGCGATCCTGCTAGGAAACGCAACTAAGTAAGCTCTAGCATTCGCAATATCATAGACCTTACCTTCATTACCCCTGCCCTAGGGCGTATCATCTGCGATCGTAGCACTAGATCAACGTTCATACATTTGCGGAGGGAAAACCATGTCATTCGAGAAAACAAAATGGATTTGGCAGGACGGTAAGTTTCTGCCGTTTGAGGAAGCGAAAATTCATTCAACGGCATTTGGGCTGCATTACGGCACCGGAGTGTTTGAAGGCATTCGCTGTTACTCGACTGCCGATGGCCCAGCCATCTTCAGGCTGAAAGAACATATGGACCGGTTCTATGCTTCAGCAGCGGTTTATCAACTGGATGTTTCGTACACGCCAGAGCAGTTGAACGAAGCCATCTGTGAAACCGTCCGGCGCAATGAACTTAAGAATTGCTACATCCGCCCGACAGCTTATTTTGACAGTGGCAGCTTGGGCATTCGTTCCACTTGTCCCACGGGCATCAATATTCTTACCTGGGAATGGCCCAACGATTTCGGCGCGGAAAAGCTGACCAAAGGCATGCGCGTCACCGTTTCTCCCTATCGCAAATTTCATTCATCAATGATTCCGACGACGGCCAAAGCGACAGGCAATTACCTGAATTCCATTTTGGCCGTGCGCGAAGCCGCCGCGCGCGGATTTGACGAAGCCATCCTGCTGGACGTGGATGGCAATCTGGCCGAAGGCGCGGTCGAAAACATCTTCCTGGTCAAAGACGGCAAGCTGCTGACCAACGACCAGGACTCTTCGATCCTGCTGGGCATCACGCGGCTGTCAGCCATCGAAATTGCCCGCTGGCTCGGTTATGAAGTCGAAATTCGCACGCTACAACTCGACGAACTGCTGAGCGCCGACGAAGCCTTCCTGACTGGCACCGCCATCGAAATCACTCCGATACGCGAAGTTGACGGTAAACCGGTTGGCAACGGCGCGCGCGGTCCCGTCACTGAGCAGATTCAAAAAATCTTTTTCGAGATCGTCGCGGGCCGCAAGCCAGAGTTCAAACACTGGCTCTATCCGATTGGGCAAAAAGCCATCGCTGGCGCAGTGGCTTAGCGTCGGTACCGCGACCGGTAAGAAGCAGGGAAGATAGAATGGCCTATGCTCTCTCGATCTACCCATTAAGAGGTAATTATGCAAACCGCAACCGCATCAGTGACCGAAGATTTTTTGACGCAAGACATTGGCGTTGAGCAGATCACCATGCTGCCGCTGGATCATCCTGGCGCGCATGATCCGGCGTACCGCGCACGGCGGGATTACATCGCCAGTTTGGCGCGGCAGTATCGCCAGGACGCCGGGCATGCCATTCCCGAAGTTGACTACACCAAGCAAGAGACCGCCGTCTGGCGGCACGTCTGCCGTCAGCTTGAAAAGGCCCACGCGAGGCGCGCCTGTTCGCTGTATTTGGAAGCCAAACACAAATTGGGCATCTCTTCTTTCCGCATTCCGCAAACGCGTGAACTAAGCGCAAAGCTAACCCAGGCAACGGGCTTTCGCCTGGCGCCAATTGAAGGGCTGGTTGAAACGCGCGCCTTCTTAAGCTGGTTGGGCAAACGAACAATGATGTCAACGCAGTACCTGCGCCATCATTCGCGTCCCGATTACACGCCCGAACCTGACATCGTCCACGAAGCCATCGGCCACATCCCCATGTTCACCATTCAGGATTTCGCGGACTTTTCGCAGTTCATCGGCAAAGGCGCAGTCATCGCCAGCGACGAACAACTGGAACAGCTCGGACGCTTGTACTGGTTTACGGTTGAATTCGGTTTGATCGAAGAAGCCTGCGAGATAAAAGCCTTCGGCGCGGGTCTGCTGTCATCATTCAGCGAACTCGAACACGCCTTTTCGGATGAAGTCGAACGACGCCCGTTCGTGCTAGAAGAAGTCATCCACACGTCCTACGACTATTCCGACATGCAGCCCAAGCTGTTCGTGATTCCGTCGTATACCTATTTGAAAGAGGTGACGCAGAGGTTCATCCGCCGCTTCGGCAAGACCGGCGATCTGGAAGTCGCACCAGTCGGCGTGCCAAAGGCGGTTTGGTGATGAAGAGAATGTGCGAGAGGCAGTCGCAGTGCGGCAATTCGCTTTTCTCTGCGGTCAGTCGAGGCGTATGCTGAATTTGGAGATTCGATAAAAGGAGCATAAAGCAATGCCGACTAAAAAGAAGGCCAAGAAGAAAGCCAAACAGAATGGCGTCGCGCTCAGCGAGCTTGGCGCGAACGGAATCGTGCAAATTCTTGGCGACAATCTCGTTGTCATGATTCAGCAAGACAAGTCGAAACCGCCGCGTCCGATTCGGCTGCCTGGGGAAACCGAAGAAGAAAGAGCCAAACGTCTGGCCGACAGAAAGGCGCGCACCATCAAAGCCTTTCAGATGGCGTATGAAGATCATCAGCGCCGCAAAGCTTCGTGATGAAGTATTACACCTACGACACCTCAACCATTATCTCCCGCAAGTTGTCGGATTTTTCCGGCAACTTCCTCTTTTCCTCGGCGGTACTGCTGGAATTGATGGCCAGCGCGGATGATGAAAAACGGCGCAAGTATTACGAGCAACTGTTCCACGATTACTGGCAGGATAACTCGCTGATCGTGCCCACCGAAGAAGACTGGTTGATGGCGAGCAAAGTGCTCTTCTGGCTGGATCAAGGACGTCGTCGCAACGCCAAAGGACTCGCGCCACGGTTGAAGCCGGGCGCTTCGCAGCGAATGGCAATGGATGCCCTGATTGCCGCCAGCGCCAAACACTGGGATGTCACGTTGATCACTGAAAACTGGGACGATTTCAAAGCCATTCAACGTTATTGCAAGGTCACGCTGGTGAAGGCCAGCGATTTCTTTGGTTCGTGATGAGAGACCAGTTTGAGACAGATATTTTGCAAGATGAGCTTGCCATCTCTGTCGCGCGGGTTGTTGCAACGGCCAACAAGCGCGCGACAGAAATGGGCGTGGATGTGCGTCAAAGCATCATCACCATTACTCGGATAACTGATGGTGAACCACGCTGGCGGGTCAATTACGGATCAATGGACTACATCAGACGGCGAGGCGGAGATTTGATCGTTGATGTTGACGAAGATAATACAACCATTAGACGAGTGCTTCGCGGTCAATGAGAGTTCAGATATTTCTCCGTCTCCTGTATGAAAGCCAAGTACAGTCGTTTGATGGCAATGCTCGATAAGTTTGATGAACAACGAATGATTACTTTGGAGGACAACTCAAATGAATAAACAGCAGGAAAAACTGTTCAGGGATTTTGCTAATGGCAAGGCGCAAACTGCAGTAAAGGAACAAGATTTCGGGGAATTTAAGGCTCTAGTTGAAGACTACCTCGAATTAGAGCGTTATGGCTTTATCGAAATACTTGATCTCAAGAAAGAAAGTTACACAGGCCATCGCCATTACGCGGTGATACTTCCAAGAATTACCGCGGAAGGCAGACAGTGGCTTTCAGAGAATAAGGAGTAATTGTGATGGGTAACAATCCACTGAAAATCCGACAAGTCCATCACATCGAATTTTACGTCGGTAATGCGAAGCAGGCCGATTATTACTACCGAAATGCGTTCGGCTTTGATCGCATTGCTTACACGGGGCTGGAGACGGGCAACCGCGAACAGTGTTCGTATGCTTTGCAGCAGGGCACTTTCCGGCTGCTGCTGACGACGCCGTATACGCCGCGCGACGGGTCCAGCCTGCATATCCTGAAACATGGCGATGGCGTGCGCGACATCGCGTTTGAAGTGGACGACGCCGATTTCGCGTTTGAAGAAGCCTTGAAGCGCGGGGCTGAGCCTGCGGTTGCGCCGTATACGATCAAAGGCGAGCGCGGAGAAGCGCGGCGGTCGGCGGTCAAAATTTACGGCGATACGATCCATTCGTTCTTTTCGAAGCGGAATTACGACGGGCCATTTATGCCGGATTTTGTCGAATCTCGCGCGGCTGGGCGCAATGCGGGCTTGCTGCGGCTGGATCATTACGTCGCCAATGTCGAGGCCGGGCAGATGCTGGTGTGGGAAGAGTGGTACAAGCGGGTGCTGGGGCTGGAACGGTTTATGACTTTCGATGACAAAGACATTTCGACCGAATACACGGCGCTGAACAGCATAGTCATGGCCAACGAATCGCGCAGCATCAAGTTCCCAATCAACGAACCCGCGCCCGGACTACGCAAAAGCCAGATCGAGGAATACAACGAATTCAATCAGGCGGCGGGCGTCCAACACATCGCGCTGCTGACTACAGACATCATCAAAACCATCGGGCAGCTTCGCGCAAACGGTGTGGATTTTCTGGAAGTGCCGGACAGTTATTACGAACTGCTGCGCAATCGCGTTGGCAACATTGACGAAGACATCGCCACGCTGCGCGAGCAAAGAATTCTGGTAGACCGGGACGAAGAAGGTTATCTGCTGCAACTGTTCACCAAACCGGTCGAAGACCGTCCCACGTTGTTCTTTGAGATCATCCAGCGCAAAGGCGCGCAAGGTTTTGGCAAGGGCAACTTCAAAGCGCTGTTTGAAGCCATCGAGCGCGAACAGGATCGGCGCGGAAATTTGGTATGATGCCGCCATCGTTTCAAGAAAGCATTTTTCCCACGAAGTCACACAAAGGTTCACGAAGGATGTGACGAATACTGGTTTCCCCTTCGTGTTTGCTTCGTGTCACTTCGTGGGCGAAAACATTTGCTCTTGAAATCCGTTGGATTCCCTGTTGTTTGAGGAGTCCCAAATTCAAATCACAAGTGAGGGATTCTTATGAGCACAAGACAGAAGGTAATGTTAATTGCGATAGCAGTCGTCGTGCTAATCGTCGGTGGCTTTTCAGCCTACACATGGAGCGCGCTGCATTTGAGCTATTCAAAGGGTGAACGCTCTGGCTACGTGCAGAAGCTGTCGAAAAAGGGCTGGGTCTGCAAAACATGGGAAGGCGAGATGGCAATGGTTTCGATTCCCGGCACGACGCCGGAGATATTCAATTTTAGCGTTCGTG
>JBDSAM010000280.1:0-3656 GCA_039922135.1 Blastocatellia bacterium | reverse complement strand
AGTAGATTGTCGCGGCGATGTCTTCATTGGCGACGGGGCGACCTTGTGACCAGCCTGGGTTGGTTACCGCGAATCCGTCCGAAGTGGTTTCGCCGATGGCGCGGCCACCACTGACTCCACCGCCCGCAAAGCAGACGAAGTGTTGGAAAAAATGGTCGCGGCCAGCATTCCCGTTCAGGCCAGCCGTGCCGGTGCCGGTTCTGACTGTTCTGCCAAATTCGCCCATCCAGACTACGAGCGTTTCGTCCAACATCGAACTGCCATTGAAGCCGGGCGTTGCCGCCAAATCATTCAGCAACTGACCTACGCCACTGTCAAACTGCCGTGCCGACGGATAGATGCCAGCGTTCGTTGCATAAATTCCTGTGTGGTTATCCCATCCGCCGATGTTGATCTGGACGTAGCGCGTACCCAGATTGTCCTTGAGCAGTTGGAACGCCGTTCGGCACGAATTGCCAAAGCCGGTCTGCGCATTATTTACGCCGTAGCGGTTCGCGTCCGTCGTAGAAAACTTAAACACCGCGTCAACTTCGGTGTTGTACATCATGGAGCGGCCTTGTTGATAAAAGCCGTCCATATCCATAACTGGATCGCCAAGCGGCGAGTCAACGCGGTTCTCGGCATCCAGGTCTTGAAGCAGTTGATACCGTTTCTCAAAGTCCGTCTGACCGGCGAAGTTGTTTGTTAACCCTCCCAGACCATTGGTTGAGGCAGTCACGGCAAAAGGCGTGTACTTGGCGTTGAAGTAACCCGACTGAACCACGTTGCCACCGTTGAGCGAAATGAAGCCCGGCAGCTTTTGGTTCGGCTGTCGCTGCGATTCGAATTCGCGGGCTACGACCGCACCGATATTTGGCGCAACCTTGCCCAGCAGCGAGGTTGGATTACGCGCAATCTGCTTCCACGTTTGTTGAAGTCCATGCACCAATGCCGGCGCGCGCAAGGAGCGGACGATGGCGATGTTCTTCAGGTTGGCATAGATGTTTGGCATTAATCCTTTTGGGAAGACGATGCCGTTGTAAGAGTCTGGCGTGAAGTCGGCAGGCGTCCACGAACCGACCTTCAAATCGAAGGTGTCGGTGTGGCTGGGGGCGCCGTCCATGTGAATAAAGATGACGTTGCGCGCTCTGCCATTAAGATGTGGTGGGTAATCCTGAGCCTTTACCTGTTTGGCGAAGACGGGCGAGAGCATATAGCCAGCCACGCCTGTACCTGCGATTTTGAAAAAGTCGCGCCGTCCTAACTGTGGCCCTCCGAACAAAGCGGAATTGGCTGGACGCAACGTCCCGCAATCTTCACAAGAATGATCTTGTTGCAGATGTTTTTTCATACTTAATCTCCTATCTGAAATTCAGCCGCTTGCGGATGAGCTTAGTAATTGAACAGGAAGTCAATTTTGTTCAACAGCACCCACTGAATACCCTGAATAGCATTCTGTTTGGTGCCTAGCGAAGTGAAGTACGGCAGAATCTTCGTGACCTCTTTCTGCGTTGGATTCCGCGAAAGCGTGTTCAGGTAGAGCTGCGTGATGATCTGTTCGTTGGTCAGGCCCGGCGTCTCCATCACTCGTTTCACCGTCGAAAGAATTCGATCGGTGTTGTAGCCTGGAATCGGATCAATATAGCCCCGGGTATTAACGGCGGAGTTTTGATTCGTCGCTACGTAGTTCACACGGTACTGGATGAAGGTGTTGTTCATCATATTCAGCGCCTGCAAAATGGAGGCATTGTTGACCCGGGCATTGGTATCGCGATTGCCTCGAAGGAAGGAATTCAGAAACGGCCCGGAACTGCTGTCGGCTTGCCCGACGCGCGGTTGAGCCGTATCAGGCAACTGCATCGCCCACTGAATCTCTCGCAGTTTGGTGTTTGTTTCATCCATGATCGGAAAGCCAATCAATTTGGGTGAAACGGTCACGCCGTTGACGACTACAGCATTGGTGACAGGCGGCAGATTGGTCGCTTTGATGACTGCATCGTGCAGCTCTTCAGCCCTCAAGCGGCGGACGTATTTACGCGCGTAATAAGGCACGTACTCAACCTTCCACGTTCCTGGATATTTCGACGAAAGCTGATACGTGTTGGCCAGCGTGATCATTTTGATCAGACGGCGCAGATCAAAACCGTTGCTGCTGAAATCCTGCGCCAGCGCATCCAGCAGTTCCGGATTGGTCGGCTGTAACTCCCATCCGTCAGGCATCGTTGATCCAGGGCTTAAACGCGCCAGATCAAATGTGTTCGACGGTGAAACAAAGCCTTCGACCATCAGCTCTTCCCAGATGTAATTGACAATAGCGCGAGCGAACTGCGGGTCTTGTGTAATGTAGCGAGCCAGGGCCGTGCGGCGATCTTCGCCGGTTGTGACGCCGCCCTTCGCGCCGAACATATACTTCGGTGGCACGTTGCTCATTGCGCCGATGGGTGTGCGGTTCTGGCGGTTGCCGGAGTTAGTGTTCAGAGTGTATTCGCCGGTAGCGGCTTCGGTGACGTTATATTTGACCAAATTGGTAGCAACGGTAACGTTCGCGCGGCGCGTGCGGGCGAAGAAGGCAGACAGCCCGTAGGCATCGGCGCGAGTGGTCTTGGCACCCCACAGATTGACGGCGTCCAAGTGGCCCGCGCCGTCATGGCAGAGCAGGCAGTCCATCGAACTCAAACCCAGAAAGATCGTTCCGGTCTGCACGGCCAATCCGTCATAAGTGTCCTGCGCAGGCCCCATCGGCACGTTGCCGCCAACGATAAAGTTGACTGGGCCATTAGCGTAGCTATCGCCGCGCGCGGTAATCATCTCGGTTGCCATCTGCGCGTAGCTTTTGTTCTGCACAAGAGAATCGTATATGAATTTATGCATCGCTTCAGCGCCACCAATCTGACGATTAATGTTCGATGCAAAGGCAGTATTTTTATAAAGGTCGCCGAAGAACATCGCCCACTTGTCATTGAATTCGGGCGAGGAAATCAGTTTGTCCAGCAGCGCGTCGCGCTTGATTGAATCCTGGTCTTTCAAGAAGTTGGTCACATCGTCGGCGGATGGGATGCGGCCAGTCAGGTCCAGGGTCGCGCGGCGTAAAAACTCTTCATCTGTGCATAGCGGCGCGGATTGGATTCCGGCAATCGCCATTTTGCCGAAGATCAGATCGTCAATCATGTTCTTGCGCGGGATCTGTTGCGGCGGAACCAACTGTACGCCTTCGGCAGCAAGGCTGGCAGCGAAAGCTTCCGTCACCTGCGAAACGGCGCTGCGGTGACGCGCTTCAGTTCCGATATAATCTTCTGGCCGCTTGACATAGCTGCAATCGGAGATAACAGCGTTGCGCTGTTCAGCCTGGCGTGCGGCCTGGCGCGGAGCACGCTGGCCAAAAGCATCAAACGCGCCGAACCGATCGAGCGAAAATAAGAGCCCGGCCACAACGAAAGCCACAAGCGCAAGCCGCTTCGCCTGTGCGGCTGAACCGGATAAGCTCAAAGTGTCTCTTTTGCCATTTGGCATATGATCCTCCCGGATACTGAACTGGGTTTGAAACTAATGGGTATAGGAAATCCAAACCTCAATTTTGTCTATATCGAATTTTAGATTGTATGGTTGACTTGCTCTGAAAGGATGCCGAACAAGCCAGATGCGAGTATCAGAAAATAACAGCGAGATTTCTATCCGTT
>JBDSAM010000279.1:0-4343 GCA_039922135.1 Blastocatellia bacterium | reverse complement strand
AGCCTTTTCCGTTGGCCCAGATGTTATGGATGACGTTACGGATGTTGAAGAGACGCATTCTCAGGCGCTGGAGCAGGGAAGGGGCTTTGCAGATGCGGGACGGGCATTGACATATCTGATTGAAAATCTGGGCAAGCCAGTCATCGCGGCCATTAATGGGCCAGCATCTGGGTACGGATGTGAACTGGCATTGGCCTGTGCCTGGCGTATCGCAGCACCGGAAGCAACGTTTGCTCTGTCAAAACTTTCATCGGGCCAACTCCCCTGTCTTGGCGGGGCAATGCGATTGTCCAGAATCATAGGCAGAGCGCGAGCTTTGGAAATGATCCTGACTGGCGAATCACTGTCTGCCGAAGAGGCTAGGCGGATCGGTTTGGTGAATCGAGTCATCAGCGGACAGGGAGAGTTATTGCGGGTTTGCGAAGAATTGGCCCGACAAATTAGTCGCAACGCGCCGCTGGCGATTAAATACGCGCTTGAGGCTGTCAATCATGGCAACGATCTGCCCCTGGCCAATGGCTTGCAATTGGAATCCGCACTTTTTGGATTGTGCTTTGCGACCAAAGATGTACTGGAGGGCACAAGAGCCTTTTTAGAAAAGCGTCCCCCCATTTTCAAAGGCCAATGATGACGCTGCAGCCAACATGCCGTTAAATTCGATCAAAGCCACCAATTAAACCCAGGAAATAAAGGCAACTCGACCCTTGCTTGACCACATCGAGGAGGCTCACTATACTTCGCGCGTGATGGTTAAACACTCCCCAACAAGCCATATCATCGAAAGACTTGGACGATCGAGAAAAGCGAAAGGTGGTTATTGCTACTCGCCGATTTTATACGATTGCCGATCATTTGATGGTGGGAAGCAGGAAGCATTGCGAAGATAGAACGCACGCGGCAACGACCTCACCTTAGTCCGATTGCCGGGCTTGATTGAAATTCCCCTCGCAGCCAACAGGTTGCCAGCGGACGATACGAAGCGATCATTTGCGTGGGAACAGTGAGTTGTAGCGATCCCCCTGATTTTGTATATCGCTACGAGAGTAAACACAAAGCATTAGGTTTCATTGGAAGCCGATGTGTTAATTGCTTATGGCGTCATTTGCGGCTGAAATGGTTGAGCAAGCAGTCAACTGAGCAGGCGTGAATACAGGCAAGCAGATGTTTTTTAACGGGAGTTGTTGCCGTTGAAATTAGCAGCTTGCCGAAAGAGCTACGAAGCACAAGTTGGTCAGACTGTACTGATCTCACTAGATGATTAAGCGTAGAGTCGTCCCCCAGACTTTCTTCAATAACTCAGGAATTCTTACGGTAATACATCAAAATATTATGGGTGCCAGGCGTAGAGCGCGCGAATGCGCGTTACAAATGCTTTTCTCATACGACATGACTCGTCCGTCCGTCGAAGAACTATTGGAAACTTTCTGGGAGGAATTAGCGGAAGCTTCAGAGGAAGTCCGCGAGTTTGCGAATGAACTGGTGGTTGGAACGATCTCAAATCTGACGGAGATTGATGAGCGCATTCGCATTCGCACGGAACACTGGCGCATTCCTCGGATGGCCGTCGTGGATCGCAATCTTCTGCGAATGGCTGTTTTCGAATTTCTCTATCAGACCAGCACTCCCAGAACCGTTGCAATCAATGAAGCCCTGGAAATTGCGCGCAGGTTTTCGACCAACGAGTCAACGCAATTTATCAACGGCATCCTTGATGCCATCAAGCGCGATCTGGATACGCAAGTGGGCCAGGAAGTGGCTGCGATTAGTTTGGTTCAGCGCCTGACCTAACCAGTCTTAAAAATCGAATATGCGAGGGCAAGGCTCGCCTGCCCTCACATATTTTCGTCCTAAATTCAGATCCCTTCCGATCACCGGCATCTATTGTCCCTTGCCAACAAACCTTACTTGGCCGCCCACATATCGCTATCACAAACATACAAAGTCGTTTTTGCTCCGCCAGGCATCTGGGACAAACCGGGTGATGAGGTTCTACAGTTGATGAAAGAGAGTTATCCTGCCTGCGCATAAAAAATCCTGAAAGAACTGAAGATTGAGAAAATGAAAACAATCGCTACGACCCCATTCAAAGACCAACGTCCGGGTACGTCGGGGCTGCGCAAGAAGACGCGCGTATTTATGCAGCCTCACTACCTGGAGAACTTTGTGCAATCAGTTTTCAACGCGGTGCGCGAAGAGGCCGGGACTGATTTTCGGCAGCAGACGCTGGTGGTGGGCGGCGATGGCCGCTATTACAACCGCGCCGCCAGCCAAACGATTTTGCGCATGGCCGCAGCCAATGGCTTCGGGCGAGTGCTGGTCGGGCGTGGCGGCCTGCTTTCGACGCCCGCTGCGTCGGCGGTGATCAGGCGGCGAGGCGCGATGGGAGGCCTAATCCTTTCGGCCAGTCACAACCCCGGCGGCATTGATGAGGACTTTGGCATCAAATACAACATTCGCAACGGCGGCCCAGCGCCCGAAGCGGTGACCGAGCGGATCTTCCAGCAAACGCTGGCAATCAATGAATACCGGACGCTAGACCATTCCGATATAGACCTGGATCGCGAAGGCAAGGTTTCAATCGGCGACACCGAAGTCGTCGTCTTCGACCCGCTCGCGGATTACACGGCAGTGATGGAAGAGTTGTTCGACTTCGACACTTTGCGCGGATTTGTCCAGGGTGGCTTTCGCATGCTCTTTGATGCGATGAACGCCGTCACAGGCCCATATGCTCTTCAGATCCTGGAAGGTCGCCTGGGAGCGCCTGCTGGCACAGTCATCAACGGCACGCCGTTGGAAGATTTCGGCGGCCATCATCCCGATCCCAATCTGGTGCATGCCGCTGATTTGGTCGCGCGTCTCGATGCAAACGATGCTCCCGACTTCGGTGCGGCCTGCGACGGCGACGGCGACCGCAATTTGATCCTGGGGCGCAACGCCTTCGTCAGCCCGGGCGACAGCCTGGCCATTATTGCCGAACACGCGCGCACCGCGATTCCAGGTTACCGTGCGGGACTTGCCGGCGTTGCGCGCTCAATGCCCACCAGCACTGCCGTTGACCGCGTCGCCGAAGCCCTGGGCATTCCTTGCTACGAAACCCCGACCGGTTGGAAGTTCTTCGGCAATCTGATGGACGCGGGGCTGTGCACAATTTGCGGCGAAGAGAGCTTCGGCACCGGCTCCAACCACGTGCGGGAGAAAGATGGATTGTGGGCCGTGCTGTGCTGGCTTTCGATCCTGGCCGCTAAGCGCCAACCGGTGGCGGAAGTGATGCGCGAACACTGGCGCCGCTTCGGTAGCAGCTACTACCAACGTTACGATTACGAAGGGCTGAATGCCGATGCAGCCGGAAAGATGATCGCCGCTTTGCGCGACAAGCTGCCAACGCTAACCGGCGCTGCTTTCGCGGGCAGCCAGATCAAGAGCGCCGATGATTTCAGCTACACAGATCCGGTGGATGGCAGTGTCAGCGCGAAGCAAGGCATCCGCTTGCTGCTGGCTGATGGCTCGCGCGTCGTCTGCCGCCTTTCCGGCACCGGCACTGAAGGAGCAACGCTAAGATTGTACCTGGAGCGTTACCGTCCTGACGGCGGTGAATCAGAGCCAAGCGAAGTGCTGGCCCCGTTGGTCGAGGCCGTGCGCGACTTGATCGAGTTGCGCCAATACTGTGGCCGAGATGAACCCACGATCATTACTTAAAATTAGGCCGCATCGCCGTTCGGAAGATATGTACCGAAAGTCCACAAATGTCCTTCGGGGTCTCTCACGTGAAACTCGCGAGCGCCGAAGTCTGTATCTTGCGGAGGGATGCTGATCTCAGCTCCTGCCAACCGAGCTTTCTCGTAATGTTCGTCTACATCAGGAACGTATACACATAACGCTTGTGTTGTTCCCCCCAATACTTTTGGACTCTCTAGGCCATCACCTCTAGACGATCCGAGCATGATTATACTTGGGCCTAGACTGAGCTGTGCATGCCGCACAAACTCTCCGGTTTCCGGAACAGAGAAGATTTCTCTAAAGCCAAACACCGCGCAGAGCCATCCGATGGCCGCCCTAGCGTCGGTGTACCTCAAGATTGGGAATATCGTCTGCATCGTTGATCCTCCCTGCGGTCATGCAGCGGCCTGCGCATGTACGCTACATAAGCGCGCTGGACGGCAAACTGCCACTCAGCTCGATGTACCTCCGTGACGAATTAACCGCAACTCAAGATGGCGCTTCACGTCGGGCCATTCATTCGCGAGGATGCTATACATCACGCTGTCGCGTACGGTCCCGTCGCGGCGGGCCAGGTGATGGCGGATGACGCCATCCTTCTTCGCACCCAAAGCCTCAATAGCTCG
>JBDSAM010000278.1:0-4259 GCA_039922135.1 Blastocatellia bacterium | reverse complement strand
GTCTGTCGGAGCGCCAAGGTCAATCGGCACGGCGACATATTTGCCTTGCGCGGCATCATACTGATTGATCGGTTCAACACTTTGCGAATTGTCGGCCTTGAATCGCAATACATATCCGGATGGCACGCCTTGGCCGCTGGAATTTGCTGAGAAGAGTCCCGGTGCGACGATCGCAATCTGGGCCGTGCCTGTTGAGATTGTGCCGTTACCGCTGGTGACCGTCACTGTCGCAGCGCCAATCGCCGTCCCCGGTGGAATCTGGTGGTTGATCTGCCCTGGCGAAACAAAAAAGAGGGGCGCCAGGCGCTCCGTCCCCGCGCTGTCTTTTACTTTGACTGTGGTTCCGGCAAGGGCCGTCGGCAGCGGAATGGTCGCAGCAACCTCGGTCGCCGTGGCCAGGTTGCTACCGAAAGTCGCCACAATCGCATCGCTGGTCAGCGCCGAACCGTCATAACTTGCCGCTGACACGCCTTTTACCGTATTGATGGCGGCAGTGATACTGATGGCGCCGTTTCGGGTTTCATTGGCGTCATCCACCGTGACTGTTACGCTCCAGGAATAGGTTCCTGCCACCGCATAAATGTGCGCAGCGCTTGGCGATGTACTGTTTGTGGCATCACCGAACTCCCACTTGTAGCTGGGCGTGCCCTCACAGTAATAAGGAATAGCTGTGGCGGAAAAATTTAAAGAACTCCCTACCGTTCCTGTACTCGGCCCAGTAGCCGAACAGGAAAGTGTGCAGTAGTACTGAGCATAAGCGTCTTTTCCAGAGGGATTGATCCAACCCATCAACGCTGCAAATCCCATTACTAGAATGGCGAGGTGTCTTGCGTAGTTCGTCTTGTCTCTCATATTCGTTTCTCCTGAGTAAGTAATCCGGAATGGTTTTATGCCTCACCTCAATCTGCGAGATGGCAACTCAAAAGAATCCTACGCCTGTTTGAAAACGCGATTGAGGAAGCTTATTGGCTCTTCTTGAATTGGCAGTGCAATTTCGAAGCGATCAATCATCACGCAATCATTATTCCCTAAATCAGCTTGAGAAAGCCCTTTCAATGTGTGCTTTGGGTTCTTGTGCGGTAATCGCTGACACCATCCGTTGCAAGGCAGGAGTCAGCATAGCCACGTTGCGTTTCATTGCGCGGCCTGCCGGAGATGGGTGTTTATCAACAAATAGCTTACTCAGCGGCTGAAACGTCGAGGAGGATTGAATTAGTGCTGCAGAGGCTGAAAGACGCTTAATCTGTCGGGCTGGTTCGAGAGCAAAATCTTATCGCCGTATCTGGCCACTTCATATTTCCTCTCCGGGATGATTGCAGCCAGCCGATCTTGTTTTTGCGGAAAGGTGACAAGGTAAACGCGCCGCTCATTCTGCCTCCACAGCATTTTCAGTGTTTCGTCATCGGGGAACAAAGGCGGCGCGTCTGGGTAACGCGATCCGTATTCCAGATTTGATGAACGCCCGTTGTGAAGCATCACTGTTCGATTCGCATAAAACGCTACGCTGCAACCTTCCTCGTACTCACCGTCAATTACAATGATCGGCTCCGCGCCATCTCTGGCAATTCGCCGAGTAATCTCTTCAGCAATCGGCTTGGAGGTCAGGCGCGGCGCAAAGATCAAAAAGCCCAGATTCGCGGCAATGAAAAAGATAAACATTCCAACCGCCAACGCCACAGCCTTGACCTCATTTTTTTTGGCCAGGGAATGTAGCGGCAAGAAAAGTCCGAATGCAATTCCCGCCAATACCAACGGCGTTCGCAGCCCCATCAGGCTTTCCGGCGTCAGGTCGAACAGATGACCCAGATAGTAAGCATATAAATCGGGATTGTCTTTCAGCTTCAGCCACCCTTCAGGCGTCTTCGATGAAACGACAAGAGCGATACCAATCAATGCAACGCCAACAAACAATCCAAACGCGCCAAGCACGATGCCCGGCCATCTTCTTCTTCCCTGCTCCCAAAACCGTGCGCATTGTGCCCCGGCCAGCAGCGCCAGCGCGGGCAGTGCGGGCATCGTGTAATATTCCAATCGCGAAGAGAACGAGAAGAACAGCAGAATTGTCAGCGCCCAGGCAAGCGGCAGAACAATCGCGCGTTCGCTCTCGACCATCGCCCGTTTGAACTCCCCTGGCACAAACAACGTTGCCAAGTAAAATGACCATGGAAAGAGCCAAACAATGTGCAAGAGCCAAAACGGCACCAACGGGACTGTGCCGTAATCCATCGGATAGCGTTTGCCCAGAAATCGCAGCAGATGTTCGTTGACGAAGTAGAACCAGAAGAAGCCCGGATTGCGATCACCCGTCAGAAAATGCCACGGTCCGGCAATGGCCAGCATCAACATCATCCCCGGCACTGAAATCAGCCGCCAGACATCCCCCAACCTGCCGGTCAACACCAGCGTGAAAAACAGCGCCCCAGCGGGAAAGGCAAGGCCGATCAGCCCTTTTGCCAATACTGCCAGACCAGCAAAGGCATACATCACCAGAATCCATTTTGTTTTTGCGCAATGGCCTTCCGCACGTTCCCATCGCAAGAAGAAGTACAGGATCAGTGACAGCAACAGCGTGAAGAGTGCATCCGGCAAAATGATCCGGGTAAAGAGAAATATTCCGATGGAGGTTGCCAGCGCCAGGCCGCCGATCAGCCCCGCGCGAATGCCGAAAAGCAATTTGCCGATTCGGCTTGTCACAATGACCAGCGCCGTCACCGACAGCGCCGTCGGCAACCGCGCGGTGAAGGCATTGGCCGCGCCGAACAGTTTGTACGAAAGGGCAATCAACCAGAAGAAGAGCGGCGGCTTTTCCAGGTAACGGACCGTGTTGGCGTATGGCGTGATCCAATCGTGGCGCGCATTCATCGCGCGCGCGACTTCGGCGTAAAACGAATCGGCGTCATCGAGCAGCGCCGGGATGCCCGCACTGCCCACATAGATCGCAGCAGTCAGTGCAACCAATGCGACCATTGCCCACCTCTCGAATTTCTCGTCCTGTTTCATCCTGTGATGTCTTTCCCAATATTTTTCCATGTCGTGATTTCGATTCCCATTGCCGCGAGTTGATTCGGCAGGGACGCATCCAGCAATGCCAGCCGTTCGCGATTGCCTAACAGGCCAGGGTATGGCGATTTGTCTTGCGTGCTGGGGTGAAGCGCAACTTCTGTCACGCCCGGCGATGCAATCCGCAAATCGGCAATCAGTTCTTTCAGCCCGTAAGCACCGGCGCGTTTGAAGCCCAGAAAGTGATCATTATGGCGCAGCCTTTTGCCATCGTTGTCGCCATCACGATCAAGGGAAGCTGCAAGCTTCGCAACGAATAGCGACGCGCCAAGCGCCAAAGCCCCGCCACGCCGCAGCGGCAGACTGTTCTTTTCCAGCGGGAGCCGCAGCGATGGAATGTTGTATTCACGGCAAAGTTTGACTGCGCAATGCCAGGCAGGCGGGAAGGCGTGTAGGTGTTGATGGCTGTCAGCGTGCGAAAGATGTAGTCCGACGGCGTACAGTCTTTCAATCTGCGCGCGCCATTCCAATTCGACAGCGCGCGTCACCGCCAATGGATGCCGGATCCAGCGCGCAATCAAACCCCGCGGACCACCCAGCCCGGGGAACTGCCCGTCCGCATTGGTAATCCAACGAATTTCGGAACTCGCCGAGACGGGCTGGCCTTCAACGGCATTCAAATGTACGCCAGCGCTGACTTGCGGATGCTTGAGCAGAAAAGCGGTGGACGATTCCCACATCCGACCCGTCACCAGCACGGAAACGTCACTTAATCTCCCCGCTTCAATCAACTCTTTAATGGCGGCATTGATCTCCGCGCAAGAGCCGTAATCGTCCGCGTTGAAGATTACTTTTCTGACCATGACTTTTTCGCCTGCGGGGGCAGTTGGGGCTGAGCTGCCAGTGCTGTCCGCAGCAGATACTTCATCATCTCGCCCAGAATCCGGAAAATAACCATCGGACGCGAGAGCGTGGATTGTCCCAATGTTCGCGGGTAATAGACCAGCGGCACCTGGGTCAGGGCCAAGCCATGCCGTTGCGCTTCGAGCAAGATTTCTGCATCAATGAAGGAGCCTTCCGATTGAAGTTCAATGACGCGCGCCAGCCTGAGGGGAATGATCTTGCAGGCGAAGTTGATGTCTTGCACATGCAGACCGAACAGCGCATAGATCAGCCAGTTGTATCCTTTGGTCAGAACCCAGCGGCGCATGCCTTCACCACGATTCAAGCGATAGCCAGATACCACGCGGCTGTGATCG
>JBDSAM010000277.1:0-10443 GCA_039922135.1 Blastocatellia bacterium | reverse complement strand
GGCTCAGTTCGCTTTACCCTTTGCGCGGCATTCCCGTTGAGATGGCGACCAATTTTATTAACACGCCAAAAGATGGCTCCGCATTGGAAGTCATTGCCCACATTGACGCCGCCGCGCTGAAATTCGCGCTTGTAGGTGACCGGCATCAAGCGACACTAGAATTGATCGGTTTAGTTTTTGATGAAAAAGGCAAGACGGTTGAAAACTTCGGCGATAAGTTGGCAATGAACTTCCGGCAAGCTTCGCTGGAAAACACTCTCAAAAACGGCGTGACTTACGGTAAACAATTGAAGCTTAAACCTGGTTATTACCAAGTCCGCTTCGTCGCCCGCGAAGACGGCGTCAAACAGATCGGATCAGCTTCAAGCTGGATCGAGATTCCTGATTTGGCCAAGAAGAGTCTGACCCTGAGCAGTATCTTCTTCCCCGCCGGGGGCGAAGATTTAGTTCCTGCCACGACGGCGCAACAGCAGAATGGCAATGTTCCCAGCAAACCAAAAGATGACTCCGTTGCTCGACACCCCGCGCCCGTCTACCGCCGCTTCAAACGCGAGGGGAGCTTTGATTTCATGGTTTTCGCATACAACGCCAGCCGGAACGAGAAAGGCGCGACCGATCTAGCCGTTCAGACGCAAATCTATGCCGGTGACAAGTTGTTGCTGGCCACTCCGCTCAAAAACTTCGCTGACACCGGCAAGCAAATCGGGCCAACCGGTAACGGCCCGTCGAACGCCGATCAACCTGATCCTGAAAGATTGCCTTATATGGCGCGGCTGTCTTTGAATACATTCGAGCCGGGCACATACGAATTGCGGATGCTGGTGATTGATCGTAACGCCAAGACTAGCACCAAGCGGATGGTCAACTTTACGGTTGAATAAGAAATGAAGGTCAGTTGCCGACTTTGGCTTGGTGCGCCTCGGTTGAGTGATGTTTGACGATCTCGGCAATCGCCCTGACCTGTCCCACCATCTCGCGGAACATCTCGAACAACAAAGCCTGCGGCCCATCGCACAACGCGCGTTCCGGGTAAGGATGTACGTCAACCAGAATGCCGTCCGCGCCAACCGCTACACCCGCGCGAGCCATCGGAATCACCGTTTCGCGCGTGCCGGTGCTGTGGCTGGGGTCCAGAATGATTGGCAGATGCGACAATCGCTGCACCGCCGGGATCACCGACAGATCGGGCGTGAAGCGCGAATGATTGCCGAACGTTCGCACGCCGCGTTCGCACAAAATCACCTGATAATTGCCTTCGGACATCACGTACTCCGCCGCCAACAAAAACTCTTCCAGCGTCGAAGACATCCCGCGTTTCAGTAGCACTGGCTTACGAGCCTGCCCTGCGCGCCGCAGCAAGCTGAAATTCTGTGAATTACGCGTGCCGATCTGAATCACGTCGGCGTACTGTTCCACCAGATCAAGCGCCGCTTCGTCCACGGCTTCAGTCACGATACGCAAACCGAATTCGTCGCGCACGTCCGCGAGAATCTTCAGGCCCTCTTCCCCCAAGCCCTGAAAAGCGTATGGTGAAGTTCTGGGCTTGAATGCGCCGCCGCGAAACCATTTGCAACCCATCTCGGCCACAACTGCGGCGGTCAATCGAGTCTGTTCACGCGATTCAACCGCGCACACGCCCGCGATGATGGCGATGTCGTCACCACCAATTTCAGCTTCGCCGATCTTGATGACGGTCTTGTCGTGTTTCAGGTCGCGCCCGACCAGCTTGTAAGGCTTGGTCACGCGCACGCATTCAGCGACGCCCGGTAAATCGGCAAACGGCGACGGATCAACCGCGCCCTGATTGCCTGTCACGCCGATGGCCGTGCGGTTCGCGCCCGGCATCGGATGTGCTTTCAGCCCGTGCGCTTCAACCACGCCAACCACGCGCGCGACATCTGCCTCCGTCGCCTCCGCTGTCATCACAATCAACATAAAATTCCTGGGTACGCAGGCGCCCTCGCCTGCTGTAAAAAAGCGCGAAGCTTCCTTTTCCTCTTCTTCTATCGATTACAACACCGGCGAATCATTCCCCAGCATCGCGCGGCGAATGATCTTGATCGGCGGAAAGCCCTGCTTCATGAAATTGTCGTGGAATTCCTGCAAACTGAACTTGTCGCCGCGCAAGCTCTTGTAATCCTCACGCAGCTTCAGAATTTGCAGCTTGCCGAGCGTGTAATACAGGTAGGTCGGATCAGCCGTGCCGCGTTTCACCTCGCGTTCCCCGTTCGAGCGCGACTGGTAGCCTTCCTTGACGAAGTAATCAATCGCCTGGTCATAGGTCATCTGTCCCGTGTGCATCTTGATGCCGACGATGTAGCGGGCATTGCGCAGCAGCGCGTCCTGCAACTGGCCCAAACGCATCTTCAGATCGCCGTTCGTGTAGCCTTCATCCAGCATCATCTGTTCTGTGTAATGCGCCCAGCCTTCGGCGTTCGAGTTCGCGCCGATCAGCTTGCGCACCTTCGACGGAATCTGCTGCATCCACAGAAACTGCGTGTAATGGCCCGGATAGGCTTCGTGGACAGCGGTCGAAAGGATGGTGCCGAAATTGAATCCTGCCATGTGTTCGGCCACCTGCTGCGGCTTCCAACTTTTTTCGGGCAGCGTGACGTTGAAGTACGCCTCTTTGGCTTTAGTTTCGTACGGCCCTGGCGTGTCCATTGAAGCGAATGTCGTCGCGCGTTCAAAGGGCGGTGTCTCTTCCAGAATCGGCAGCACGGGCGATGGAATGGTGATGATCTTCTTGTCTTCGATGAATTGCTTCAATCCGCCCAGCATTCCACGAAATTCGTCGAGCAACTTGCCGGGCGCGGGATAATCCTTCGCCATGTCGGCCAGGATTTGTTCAGCCGTTTTGTTCGGATCAAGCTTGGCCGCCGTCTGTTTGTAGGCTTCCTGATTCTTGCGCAAATCTGCTTCGCCGATTTTCAGCAGCTCTTCCAGTGGCAAATCCACCATCTCCTCAAACAGCAGCTTCTTGCGATAATTGTCCGCACCGATGCGGAAATCGCCGTTGGATTTGGGCAGCAATTCGTCTTTCAAAAACTTCTGGTAACTGCCCAGCGCATCCATCGCGGCTTTGTTCGACTGTTTGAATTCAGCCAGCAACGCTTCGTCTTTAACTTCGCTGAAAGCCGACGGCACGTCATTCTGGAAAAAACCGACCAGGCCGGGAAGTTGTTCCAGCGCTATTTCGGTGTAAATGCGCGGCGGATTTTTCAGATTGGTACGCGCCGCATCGAATACCTTGGGCATCTGCTTTTCGCGCGCAATGACTGAACGTAAGCGCTCATCGGGCGCGGCAAACTTGCGGCTCATAATCACGAACACGCTCTGCGTAACGCCGCTGCTGTAGCGATCCGGGTTCTTCTCCCATTGCCGAATCTCCTGAAGTTCGTGCAGCGTCGCGTTGATGCTGCTCGTGACCAACTCGCGGTCGGCCACGGCATCGGCGCTCAAGCCTTTCGGGTCTATCTTTTCAAATTTCGCGGCGAAATCTTTCAGGTACGCGATCTGCCGGTCAATCTCTTCCTTCGAATAATCTTCAAGCTGCGCATCACGTTCGTGAAAGCCAGAGGCTGTTGCGGCAGACGGATTATGTTTGAAGAATTCGTCGAAGTATTGATCGGCGAGTTGATTGAACGCAGGAGTTGTATCCATCGTCGTTTTGACCGCGCTCGGCTGCGAGCAGGCGGCCATCATCAGAGAAAGAATCAATAAGGCAATAACTATGCGATTAGCTTTCATAAAAATCTCTTCAACCATGATTGTTTTTTGCGGCGGTGGCCTGAGCCAGTTGTCTAACTAAATCTTCATTTGTCCCAGAACACCAAAGCTTGAAGGGGAAGTTGGCGGGATCATCTTTTGAAGGAAGTCCAATATCTCGACGTACAGCTAACAGCAAATCTTTTAAAAGTTCGTCGTGCTTTTCGCCCGACTTGTTAATATTCGAAGCTGCAATCTCATTTTGATATTCACAAAGAGTCTGCACAACCTCCGGTGAAGCAACAAGAACAATCGTATTGCTGGCTTTCGCAAAGCGGAGGTTTGCTTCAGGTGTTGAATCTGTTCCAACAATTCCGCTAATTCCAAGCAGCAGCTCTTTGTAGTGCTCAATCTTTTGCTTTCGCCATTCAGCCTCACGCTCTTTACGCTTGGTAAAAACAAAGCTGAATATCGCACCGCCAATGCTTGCCAAAGCCGCAATAGTCGCCACGATAATTGTTGTTTCCATCTTTACTACCATTACGTGGATAGAGTCGCCAATCTACGTTCCCGGTCTGCGGCAAACGCCAGACAAGCACGAATGTCTTTCAATGTCAGATCGGGAAATTCATCCACGATCTCTTCTGGCGTCATCCCGCCTGCCAAATATTCCAGCACGTCCGTCACTGTCATTCGCAGACCGCGAATGCAAGGCCTGCCGCTGCGTTTGTCGGGTTCAATGGTGATGATCTTCGAGTAATCAATAACAACCGCTTCTGAGGGCGAGCTTTCTCCCATCGGGTAATGACGATCTTCGAAGTCTTCAATCAGTCTGACCAGCAGATCAAAGAGCTTCACTTCTTCCGGCGAAAGATCACGGTGCATCATTGGCTCAACGATGGCGAGCAGGCGTTCGTTTTCAGCCTCCGTCTCAACGACGGCGGGCATCGCCTTCGATAACAGCTTCCGATACTTCGCCGGATCGAACTCTGATGACGTGTTTAACATCCGTTGCCTTCATTCGCCGCGCGGCCCCGGCGGCAGCTTTTCATTCAGAAACCGCGTCAGCAGCCCGTACAAATGCCGCGTCGTGCCGGCGCCTTCGTAAATGCCGTGCGAGCGGTTGGGATAGGACATGATCGTGAATTGCTTGTTGGCTGCGACCAGCGCATTGATCAACGCTTCGGTTCCCTGGTAATGCACATTGTCGTCGCCCGTGCCGTGAACGACCAGCAGTTGGCCCTTCAATTGCCCGGCGAATGTGATCGGCGAGCTTTGTTTGTATTCGTCGGGATGATCTTGCGGCAGGCCGCAATAGCGTTCCTGGTAGATCGTGTCGTAGTAGCGAATGTCTGGCACCGCAGCGACAGACACGCCGACTTGATACACGTCCGGGTAGCGGAACATTGCGTTCAGCGTCGAAGAACCGCCGCCGCTCCAACCCCAGATGCCGATGCGCGTGGCGTCAACGAACGGCCATTTCGCAATGGCGCGGGCGGCGTTGGCCTGGTCCAGCGAATTGCGGATGCCGATCTGGCGGTAAATGCTCTTGCGCCAGGCGCGGCCACGCGGCGCGGGCGTGCCGCGATTGTCCACGCTCATGACGACGTACCCCTGCTGTGCCAGCATCCGATGCCACATCATCTGACCACCGCTCCATGCGTCCAGCACAGTCTGTCCCCACGGTTCGCCGTACACATGAAATAGCACTGGGTAACGCTTCTGCGGATCGAAGCCGGGCGGTTTCATCATCCATCCATCCAGTTCCACGCCGTCTTCAATCTTGACGCGGAAGAATTCCTGAGTGACGGGTTTCAACTTGGCCATGCGCTCTTCTAGTTGTTTGTTGTCGAACAGCGTTCGCACGACGGCGTGTGGCGACAAACGAACGATGTCGGTTGCGGGAATTTTGCTGGCGCTGGAATAGCTGTGAATCGCTAGATCGCCGCGTGGCGAAATGTCGTAGCTGTGCGTTCCGGCTTGATTGGCAGGCGACAGCCGTTCGGCTTTGCTGATGCCGTCTAGCCGCGCGCGGAACAAATATTTTTGCGTAGCGTTTTCCGGCGAGGCTGAAAAATATAGCCAGCCGTTTGCCGCGTCCACTCGTTCGACGCTGACCAAATCGTAGTTGCCTGGGGTGATGCATTTGGCATTCGACCCATCGCGCGAGATGGAATACACATGCCGCCATCCGTCACGCTCGCTGGTCCACAGGAAGCGTTTGCCGCCATCAATCCATTCGGCATCGCCACGCGCCAGCCCGTGTTTGTCCCAACCAATCGAACCCCAGGCGATGTCTACCCAGGCGTCATCTTTTTCGGTGAACAGCGGGCGGACTTTGCCTGTGCGCGCATCGCCCAGCATGACGATGTTCGTGTTCTGCAATCGGTTGAGCTGTTGAATAATGACTTCGTCGGAACTGGCCGCCCACTCCATTCGCGGCAAATAGTTGTTGCGCGCATCGCCTGTGATTTCAAACCAGCGAGGCGCTCCACCATCGGCATTGATGACCCCAACGCGCGCCGCAGAATTCATCTCGCCTGCTTTCGGGTAAGGGAAGCTGATGATCTTCGGATAAAGCTCAGCAGTGTTGTTGATCATCTTGAACTCTTTGACGCCGGACGTATCCAGTTGCCAGTAGGCGATTTGTTTGCCGTCCGGCGACCAACGCCAGCCGTCGCGGCAAAATAGTTCTTCTTCGTACACCCAGTCGAATGTGCCATTGACCGTGTACTGCGCACCATCCGTGGTCAGTTGCGTGATGCGATTGTCTGCCAAATTCTCAACGTAGATGTTGTTCTCGCGCACGTAGCCGACGCGCGTCCCATCGGGCGAGAACTTGGCGAACATCAACGTAGACGGTTTAGCATCGCCGCCCAGCTTTTGCAGCTTGCCGCTTTTCAAATCAACTACCCAATAATCGCCGCGTGTGTTCGACCGCCAGACGCGCGCGGAATTGGTGAAGATCAGCAACCGTTGGCCATCTGCGCTCAGGTTGAATTCTTCGATGGCAAGGGGTGACGAAGCGCCGGGCGGAATGAGCTTTTGCGCTGACACCAGAATAGTCTTTGCGCCGCTGACGGCGTCGTATCGAGCAATATCCACTGCGCCCCGCGCCGCTGCTGACGGTTCCAACATCAGATAACCGCTGCCATCCGCCTGCCATTCGTGCCAGCCGAGCGAGCGTGGGCTGTAGCTGAACATCGTATCAAGAGTCAGCAGACTGGTATCCGCTTGTCTTGCCGGTTGCTGTGCAAACAAAGGCGCGGCAATCAGCAGCGCGAACAGAAGGACGGGAATTTTGCGGATTCGATTCATTGTTTTCTCCAGGTTGAAACTTGAAGTTCGAGACATCGCATCAGTCACGAATGCCAAAGCGACGGCCAACCGCGCGACGCCTAAGGCGCTGCAATTCAGACGTGGAAGCGATTCTCACTCCGTTGATTGCCAAATCTCCGGCACTGAGCTGCTTGGCGAAATAGGGAATCAGCATCTTCAGATTGTGTTCATAGAAAGACTGCCAGAATTCTTTCAGCTTTTCGCGGGCTTGCTCGTTGACATGCACTTGCCCTGATTTCTCAATCAGCACCATCGCAACGTGGCCCGTGTTTTCGGTCACCGCAAACAGGATGTCGTCCTTGTCCCGGATCATGGAAGCTTTTAGATTTTCCAAGTCCTCTTCCTCGAATTCGAATTCATAAAGTCCGTATGCCATCTTGCCGTCATGGAGTAGCGCCTGTTCCAGTAATTTCTCAATCTTCTTTGCACCCATCGTTACATCCTTTCCGGCACTTCGATGCCCAGCACTGAAAGCGCCTGCGCCAGCTTTTGCCGCACGACATCCACAGCTACCAGTAACACCGTCTTTCGCTTCGCATCGGATTCTTTCAGGATGTGAAAGCGTTTGTCCTGATAGAAAGTGTTGAATTGATCGGCCAGTTGAAACGCGTATTTGGCCACCAGCGTCGGTTCGAATGTGCTGGCCGCCTGTTGCACAGCGTCATCCAGCCGTGAAGCAAAATAAACCAGCGACCACAGCACATCACCCGCTTCGCCGGAAAAGTGTGCGGTCACTTCTTCCAATGAAAGTTGCGCGAAATCTCCGCGAATCTCCTCTGCC
This sequence comes from Blastocatellia bacterium, assembly GCA_039922135.1. Taxonomy (GTDB): domain Bacteria; phylum Acidobacteriota; class Blastocatellia; order RBC074; family RBC074; genus RBC074. Next base: position 2,615 of record JBDSAM010000277.1, on the reverse strand, counting down.
GCTTTCCCCAGTTCGGTGAAGATGTTGCTCAACCGGCGCACGGAATATTGCAGGTACGGGCCGGTTTCGCCCCGAAACTTCAGGGCTTCTTCAAAATCGAAAGCGATGATCGAGGTGCGCGTGTATTTCAGCAGGAAGTAGCGCAGGGCGGCTACCGCGATCTGATGCGCGATCTTCTGTTGCTGGGCTTGGCTCAAATCGGTGTGGCGCGATGCGACTTCTTTCAGCGCGTTGGCTTCCAGCCGGTCAATCAGATCATCGGCTTTGACGCCCAGGCCTTTGCGGCCCGACATGCCGATCTGCTGGCGCTCGGCGTCGGCTTCGGACAATTCCGTTCCTAACTCTTTAGCAGCAGCAGGCGTCAGCGTGACTTTTTCATACGCCAGATGGGCGCTGCGCGCGATGCGCTTTCCTTCTTCTCTGGATGCGGCGATCATCATTACGCTTTTTTTTACGTTGGCTTGCGGATACGATTGGCCGACATCAATCACGTTCAGGAATGCTGAGCCGTTGCCGAACGACGGATGTTCGGCGACGGCTTGGCTTTCGTCGCCGGTCGTCACCCAGACCTCGCGTCCCCGGTGATCGTGGCGCAGCAAGCGGTAATGAAAATCCAGCTCCAGTTTGCCCAGCTTCCACAGATGGTAAGCAATGTCCTTGCCCGTGTAAGTCACTGTGCCGTTCGACCGCACGATGATCTTGTCGGCATCGTGTTCCTGTTCGGTGGTTGGTGGTTGGTGGTCGGTGGTCGGCGAAGTCCCCCCGTCTCCCTGTCGCTCCGTCGCCCCGTCGCCTGATTCAGCGCGCATCACCCAGCAGCCTTTATTGCGGCCTTCGGTTTCAAAAACAATCGCACCGCTCGCTTTCAACTTTTCAAAGGCGTGCGCCCAGAAGTGCAGATGCAAAATCTCGCTCTCTCGCGCCAGCAGGTCGTAGCTGATGTCCAACCGCGCCATCGTTTCCAAATGGCAATTCACGATCTTTGATGAAATGTATTCGCCAATCTCAGCCGTGGCATTATCGCCCGCTTCAATGTCGTGCAGCGTTTGAGCGCGGACTTGCATGCGCGGTTTGTCTTCTTCATACCAGGCACCGACGCGCGAATAAAGCTCCCAACAGTAATAATCGAAGCTGTCTTCGCGTTTCCCCACCTGACGTTCGGCGATTGCTTTGATTTCAGCCAGCGACTTGTCTTCCAGATGCATAAAGCCAACGACTACATCCGCGACCTGTACGCCGGTGTTATCAATGTAATTGTGAATCTCAACGTTCTCGCCTGTCGCTTTCAGGATGCGGGCAGTCGTGTCGCCCAGCACTGAATTACGGACGTGGCCGATGTGAGCGGCTTTGTTCGGATTGATCGAGGTGTGTTCGACGATCAGCTTTCCAAGGGTGGATGGTGGTTGATGGTTAGTGGTTGGTGTGGTTGTTAGTTGCGCGAATATTGCTGCACGATCAAAAAAGATGTTCAGATAGCCGGGGCCAGCAATTTCGACGCGCGCAACGCCGGATACAGCTTTCAAACCTTTGGCTAGTTTCGCCGCCACTTCTCGCGGGTTTTTCTTTTCGCCGGTCGCGGCCTTGATGCGTTTGGCTAAGTCGAACGCGACGGGAAAGGCCAGGTCGCCGAGTTCGGTCTTAGGAGGAATTTCGGAAACCACGTCATCCAGTTCCAGTTTGAAATTGTCACGCACCAGCGCGATCAGTTGTCCTTTGATTTCGTTCGCAAGGGATGAAGACATCTTGAGTTTTGCTAGCTCCTATGAGATTCCGCGCGCCGGTCAGCAATAATGCACGCTTGAAAAGATCGGGCGAGGGGGGTATAAACTCGCCAGCTTTTTTGAGATTAGTTATTCAGGCGCGTTGGTGTAACTGGTTAACACGCCGCCCTCTCAAGGCGGAGAGCACGGGTTCGAGTCCCGTACGCGCTATCAGCAGTTTCGGGGCGATCAACAATGGTCGCCCTTTCATTTGCACTCAGGGTAAGACTAGGCATTCTCAACGCAAAGAGGCAAAGGCGCAAAGGGGTTTCTTCTGCGGCTTTGCCTCTTGGCGTCTTTGCGTTTACCTCTTGTTTGTTACAAGCCCAGCGCCTCTTTTACCAATGCCTGTTGTTCCAACTGGTGGATTGTGTAGGAACCGGTTGCCGGACTGGCGCTGGCCGCGCGGCCCACGTATCGCAACTCTTGATTGTCAGTCAGCAAGGCTTCCAGGCGCGAGCGCATAAAAGTCCAGCCGCCCATATTGCGCGGCTCTTCCTGCACCCAAAACAGTTCTTGCGCCTTCGTGTACGAAGCCAGCCAGCGTTCGAGCAAGCCGAGCGGGAACGGATAGAACTGTTCGACGCGCAGGATGGCGATCTTGCCCGGGTTGTTCTTCTCAAGCGCGGCGGCCAGATCGTAGTAGACCTTGCCACTGCACAGCACCACGCGCTCGACATTTGCGGCGTCCACGGCATCGCCGATGACAGGTAAAAAGCCGCCGCTGATAAACTGATCGAGCGACGAAACCGCGGCGGGCAAGCGCAGCAGGCTCTTCGGCGTCATCACGACCAGCGGCTTTTCCATCTCCTGTCTGACCTGGCGGCGCAGCAGGTGGAAGTACTGCGCGGGCGT
>JBDSAM010000276.1:0-4330 GCA_039922135.1 Blastocatellia bacterium | reverse complement strand
GTCCGTCTGCGTTCCAATCGCATCGGTCGCGCTTAGCCGCAGCACATACGTACCGTTCACGGCAAAGATCGCCGTCGTCATCGCCGCGCTGGCGTTGCCGAACACGACGCTGCCTGGCCCGCTCACTTTGCTCCACCCAATCACGACCGGTGGTGAGCCGCTAGTCACCGTCCCGATGAGCGTGGCCGTCGCAGGCAGCGTGATGACTTGATCCGCGCCTGCATTGACTGCCAACGCCGCGTTGACCGTGATCGTCACATCGTCGCTTGCAGTCAGTGCGGAATCATTGGCCGTCAACCGCAAAACATAAACGCCAGCCGCGCTGAAGCTAGCAGTAGTCGCAGCTTGGCTGGCGTTGCCGAAAGTCACTGTGCCCGGCCCGCTCACTTTGCTCCACGCTGCGGTCAAACCGCCGCCAATCGGCAAGCCATCATCTGTCACTGTCCCGATCAGATTGGCCATCGCCGGTTGGGCAATCGCCTGATCCGCGCCCGCATCAACGGTTGGCGGCTGGTTGGCGGGCAGCGGAATGAAATATCCCGACACATCAATCACCAGATCAGTTGTTGCGAACGAGAACAAATTGAACACCCCGTCAGCATTGCCCAGACCAACAATGAAGTGACGGTTGACGATCTCCCCCGTGTTGTAATTTGCCGTTGCCACGGTGGGCTGCGCAGCCGTAGTCGGCCACAAGGTCAGATAGCCGCCGCCTTGCGGACTGACCGTTGTCGCATTGCCTACAACGCCCAACGCCGTCGCCGGAATCGTCACCCCATCGCACACGCCACGCGCTGGTTGCGTGTAAACCTGATTGCCGTTCAGCGGCGCATTCGGTTTGAAACAACCGGGGAAGGCCAGATTGTTGCGCGTCTCCAACAGCCGGACAGGATGCGCGAGCGGCGTAAACAACAATCCCGCGCCGTTCGCATCCGTCACTTCAGTGCTGTAATAGCCCAGCACGTCAATCACCAACTCGGTAGTCGCCAGCGTGAAGACTTTGAACTGCCCCGATGGGGACAAGCCCGTCGTGAAAGGTCCGTTGACGATCTGGTTGGTGTCGTAATTCGAACTGCCGATCAGTGGCCGCGAAGCATCAGCCGGAAAGAGCGTCAGATAACCCCCGCCTTGCGGGCTGACCGTCGTGGCAGTGCCGACAATTGCGCGCGCCGCAGCCGGAATACCCGTACAAGCAGTCGTCGCCGTTTGCAGCGAATCAGCGCCGCTCTGCAAAGGTGCGCCCGGTTGGACGCAACCGACGACCGGCTGTGGCAGTCCAGCACGAGTCTCAAGCAACCTGACCGGCGCGGGCAGCGGATGGAAGTACAGCCCGCCCGCAGCAGGCGGCGCGTAATAACCGGTCACGTCAATGACAACATCGGTTGCATTCAAAGCGAAGATGTTGAACGCACCATCTGCCGCGCCCAGGCCTACGGTGAAGACGTTGTTGACGATTTCGTTCGGATTGTAATTGATGCTGGCGACGGTCGGTCGCGCAGCCCCGCTGGGATACAAAGTGAGATAGCCGCCGCCTGATGTGACTGTTGTGACGTTGCCGGTGATGGCTTGGGCGTTGGCGGGAATGCTGCAAATGCCGCGCGCTGCTTGCAGCAAAGAAGTGTTGGCCGCAATCGGCTGGCTGTCATTGACTGTGCAGGCGTTGGGACTCAACGCCTGGCCGCGCGTATCAAGCAGCCGCACCGGGTTGGTGAGTGGATAGAACACCAGCCCACTGCCGATGACAGTTGCGCTCTGATTAACAGTAAAGGTTTGCCCGGCGACGGTCATGGTGCCGTTGCGCAGCGCGCCGAAATTGGACGCGACAGCGAATTGGACTACGCCATTGTCCATGCCGCTCGCGCCCGATGTGACAGTGATCCATCCCGCATTGCTCACCGCCGTCCAGGCACAAAAGGCCGTCGAGGCGTTAATCAAAACGCCGCTAGAGCCGCCGCCCGCATCGAAATTGCGACTGGCGGGACTAATCGTGAATGTGCAGGTTTGCGCCGTTGCATAGCGGATCGGCGCTTGCCAGGCCAGCAGGCCAGCGACGGCCAAGCCAAACAGCCACAAGGGAAGCAAAAAGCGAGTGGGTATAAGAAAGCGGCGAAACGGGAAGCGACGGGTCATCTAAAGGCTACCTCCACCAAAAAGAAAGAAGCTGAATTGTCAGGATGGGGACGACGGCAAACGGCGATCAATTCGCCGCGGTTTCGGTTTCAGAAAAGAAGTGTCTAAGGAGAAACTGCACCATGCCCTGAGGATGGCCGTTGAATCTGGAAGAGAATGGGAAAAATGACGGAAAAGTCGGCGATTTGCTTTGTCATCAGGACTTAGGCAAAGACCGATAATATATGGTGCGCTTATTCAATCGTCTATTACAGCGGTTTGCATGTAGGTACATCTGTGCTCCCCGCGGGCAAGCGCGTCGCCAGAGGCCCTGCCCGCGAGGGCGCGGGCGTACCCAATAGACAGTGGCTCGTCTGACTGGCTGGAAAGTCTTTGTGGATGGCTGTCCGGGCGTTGGCTTGGGCATCTCCCCGTACTTTTTCAACACGGAGGACGAAGTATCAGATGCGATGGAAATCATCGCGATAACAATGTGATCCCGATAAATTGCGTTTACAATCCCGCATGGTTTCCCCTGTAATTCATCCTACCGCTTCAATCTCTCCCACCGAATGCAGCTTCATCATGGATGACAGGCTGGGTTGATTGGGAATGCGTCCGGCCATCGCCACAATCGTTTCGCCGCGAACGGCCAGGGCTTGTTTGATCAGAACTTCATCCGCCCAAGCCAATAACTCTGAACTGCGTCCGTCAAAGTTCAGCAGGTACGGTTCGATGCCCCAGACGGCAGCCAATACGCTGCGCGTGCGTTCGTGCCGCGTGAAGGCAATGATGCGTTGCGCCGGGCGCAGTGCAGCCAAATGACGCGCCATCGTGCCGGATTTGCTGAAGACGATGATCAGTTTGGTCTTGAGTTCTTGTGCGGCGTAGATGGCGGCTTCGGCGATGGCGCGGCCTTCGGTGCCTTTCTGGTGGCCATGAATCAGGTCGCGGGAACGATTGACTTGCAGACAGTTATCTTCGGTATAACTGATGATGCGCGCCATTGTGGCAATGGTTTCGACCGGATAATCGCCGACGGCGGTTTCAGCCGAAAGCATCGCGGCGTCAGTGCCGTCCAGAATTGCGTTGGCTACGTCAGAAGCTTCAGCGCGCGTCGGGCGCGGTTCGTGGGTCATGCTTTCCAGCATCTGCGTGGCGGTGATGACTAGCTTTTCGGCGGCGTTGGCTTTGGTGATGATCTGCTTCTGGTGAAAAGGGACGCTTTCGACGGCGGTTTCGACGCCCAGGTCGCCGCGCGCGACCATCACGCCGTCACAGGCTTCAATGATGTTGTCCAGGTCGTCCAATGCTTCGCGCTTTTCGATCTTGGCGATCAGCGGAGTGTCAGCGCCCAGGAATTCGATCAAGGTTTTTGCGCCGATGCAGTCACGCGCGCTGCGGACGAACGACAGCGCGACGTAATCCACCTTTTGTTGCAAACCGAAGCTTAAATCAACGCGGTCTTTTTCCGTCAGCGATGGGGCAGAGAGTTTGACGCCGGGCACGTTGATGCCTTTGTTTTCGCCCAGTTCACCGCCGTTGATGACGCGGCAGATGACGTCTGTTTTAGTGGCCTGTTCAACGCGCAGCTCAATCATCCCGTCGGCAAACAGAATGCGGTCGCCGGATTTCACGTCCTGCGGCAGCGGCGCGTAGCCGGTTGCCACAATGGTTTCGTCGCCACGTTCTTCTCCGACCACGTCGCGGGTAGTGATGGTCAATTGCTGATCGGCGCGCAGGCGAATCGGCCGGCCGTCTTTCAGCTTGCCCGTGCGAATTTTCGGCCCGCAAAGGTCCAGCAGAACCGCCAGCGGACGATTCAATTCCGTGGCGACGGCGCGCAATGTCTGGATTTCTTCGGCGTGGCTTTCGTGCGTGCCGTGCGACATGTTAACGCGCGCTACGTCCATCCCGGCCAACATCAATTCGCGCAACCGTTCGGGCGAACGCGACGCGGGGCCAATCGTTGCGACAATCTTCGCTCTTCTCATTGTTAATCCCAGCTTGGTCCTTATGATTTTTGTGTGGTGAATGATGTGTTGTCAAAAACGCGGCATAACTACTCAGCTTGGTTTGGCTGCATAGCTCTAAGCGGAGGCAAGGGTTGCTTTCAGCTATTCATTGGTCTTTAGGATGACCTTTGGCGTGAGGGTCGCGCGTAAAGTCCAGTATCAAGTGCGCCGCCCTCAGCAAATCCAATACTGTTGCGTAATCACGC
>JBDSAM010000275.1:0-5641 GCA_039922135.1 Blastocatellia bacterium | reverse complement strand
TCCTGCAAAACTCGCAGCAGCTTGACCTGAAACGCCTGCGAAGTCTCTGAAATTTCATCCAGAAAGATCGTGCCGCCGTTGGCCGTTTCAAAGATACCGCGATGATTGGCTACTGCGCCCGTAAACGATCCGCGCATGTGGCCAAATAATTCCGACTCCAACAATGTTTCAGTTAGCGCGCCGCAATTGACCGGGATGAAGGGACGTTTGGCGCGCGGGCTGTTGTCGTGCAACGCGCGGGCAACCAGCTCTTTGCCGGTTCCGCTCTCGCCGCTAATCAGCACGGTCGAATCGGTTGCGGCAACACGTGCAATGGCCCGATAAACAGCCACCATCGCCGGACTGCACCCCACAATGGCCGCAATCGAAGCCACGGTGGCAGACTTGTGCTCGCTTTCGTGGTGGCCGTTGCGCTGCTGCTTGCGCCATTCCAGCGCCCGGCGCACGACGGCCATCAATTCATCGGCACGAAATGGTTTACCAATGTAATCGAACGCTTCGGCCCGCACAGCTTCGGCAGCGGATTCCATCGAACCGTGCGCCGTGACTACAATCACCGGCACATCTTCAGCCTGACTGCGAATTTGGCGTAACACATCCAGCCCGGATACTTCGCCAAGCATTAAATCCAGCAGCACTACATCACACCCATGTTCACCGCATACCGCCAACGCCTGATCCCCGCTCTCAACTAACTGCGCAGATAATCCTTCAACTTCGATCAGACTTTGGGCCACCAGTCCGAATTCGGGGTCGTCATCAACAATTAAGACTCTTCCTTGCATTTTCATTTGGGTAAACTCCTCAGCCGAAACCCTGCTGATCGTACTTTCTGATCATTGCGCTGGTAATCGTGCTGGTAATCGTGCGATCCGCTGCAACTCGCCATCCACACGCCCAGTTCAGATAACCGTGCCGACCACTGCATCCGCACTGATGCCCCACTAGCTTTTGTTTACAGGTAATTTTGCGCTCCTGCCGTAATTGAAATCGAAATTTTGTGTTTTTTGCAGAGTCTCGGGCTGTCACAGAATGTGCCACAACGACTCAAGTGTCGCAACTATTGGAGACGGCCTGATATGACAGTAGTTCTGTCCAGTCGCTGTCGCCTACAGAGATTGGTTGCCACATATACTGCAACTTAATAGTGCCAGCACCACTCTGCTACTATCAGATAAGCTCTTCCTTGAGAACGAAGTTAGTGATGGAATAATGTTTGCTGATAGGAATTCTGATTTACCCCGATGGAATAGCGGCAAATTTCATCGGCGGGCGCTGTGGAATTTGGGTTAGAACAGTTCGGACGACTCCTGATTCAGATGAAGCAGCGCCCTTTCCTTTCCAATCGCCCGGTTCATGATTTCCCCTGATCTATTCACCTACTTCGCATCTATTTTCACGTTCGGCCAATTCGCCACCGCTGCCGAAGCAAGGTAGAATGCCTGCCTTCGGACATGAATACTTCCCATAATAAACAACCTAGCCGCCGCGCGATTTTTCTTGACCGCGACGGCACATTGAATGAAGAGGTGAGCTACATCTGCGATCCCGCGCAGTTCCATCTGCTCGATGTTGCGGCAGAGGCCATCCATCTGGCCAACCAAGCCGGATGGCTGGTCATCGTCATCACCAATCAAGCGGGAATTGCGCGTGGTCTGTTCACTGAAGAGTTTCTGGCTGGGATTCACCAGCGAATGACAGAGGAATTAGCCCAAGCCGGGGCGCGGGTGGATGCGATCTATTACTGCCCGCACCATCCTGACATCGGTGAGCCGCCCTACCGTCAGGTTTGCGATTGTCGTAAGCCACTTCCAGGATTGCTGACGCGCGCGGCGGCGGAGTTCAAGTTGAATTTGTCAGAATGCCTGGCCATCGGCGACCGGTACCGTGATGTAGCAGCGGCGCAAGCCGCCGGCGCGCGCGGCGTTCTGGTGCTGACCGGTTACGGGCGCGAAGAGTTCGAGCAAGAGCAATCCCTTTCACCGCACCATAAAAATGACATCGCGGCACATCACATCGTGGCCGATCACGTTGCGGCGAATGTCCTGGAAGCAGTTCGATGGGTAATCAACGAATCCTGATCGTCAGACTTGGAGCCATTGGCGACGTGGTTCATACGCTGCCCGCGGTGTCTGCGCTGCGGCGCGCGATGCCCGCGGCGCATCTGGCCTGGGTGGTAGAACGCGGCGGCGCGGCTAAGCTATTGAGCGGCAATCCGGCTCTTGACGATCTGATCGAAATTGATCTGCGCGGCTGGCGCAAAAGCTTAACGACGCTGGAAACACTGACCGCCATTCGCAACAGCATTGGTTCTCTGCGTGCTGAAAAATTCGATCTTTCAATCGATTTTCAAGGGTTGCTGAAATCAGCGATGGTGCCTTGGCTGGCGCGAATTCCCCGCCGTATCGGCTTTGCTAAAGCGGTGCTGCGCGAACCAGCCAGCAGGTGGCTGCTGAACGAATCGGTCGCAGCCGACGATAACGATCACGTCATCAAAAAGAATCTGCGGTTGGTTAAGCACTTGGGCTGCGACATTTCGGGCGAACTGGAATTCCCGATTGCACTGGATGTTGAAGACGAACATTTTGCGGACGAACAACTTGGCCGCTGCGATGGCGCGCTGGCAATTTTGAACCCTGGCGGCGGTTGGCCGACAAAGCTGTGGCACACGTCGGAGTTCGCGGCAATCGCCGACCGGTTGTGGGAAGCCTATGGCATTCGTTCGGCAATCACATATGGCCCGGGCGGATTGTCGTTAGCGCAAGCAGTCGTCGGGCAATCGCGCACTGGCGCGGCTTTCCCGCTGGCATCCACGCTGAAACAGTTTCTGGCGCTGGCGCGACGCGCAAAACTATTCCTGGGCGGCGATACTGGCCCAATGCATCTGGCAGCCGCAGCCCGGACACCGATCGTAGCATTGTTTGGGCCAACTTCAGCCCGCCGCAATGGGCCGTTTGCCGCTGGCGATCAGGTGGTGGAACGTTTCGATCTGGATTGCCGCACTGATTGCTATCGCCGCTATTGCAGCCACACGTCGTGCATGAAAATCCCTGTCGAAACCGTTTGGCAGGCTGTGACAAAAAGATTGAATATGGCAAAGCAGAGCCGCGAACTGCCGGTCGTAACTTTCAACTGATGAACGTACAGAACGAAAACCCAGCCGTTGATTTTTCCTTGCGCGTGTTGCTCCAACGCCTGCGCGTGCCAATTGGGTTTGTGATAGCGATCCTGTTCACGGTCTTTTCGCGCCCAACCTGGCGATCGCTGGCAGTTGGCATCCCCATCGCGGTGGGTGGCGCGCTGATTCGGGCGTGGGCTTCTGGTCATTTGCGAAAGAATACCGAGTTAGCCATTGCCGGGCCTTATGCTCATACGCGCAACCCGCTTTATTTCGGCAGCTTTGTCATGGCGGCGGGCTGTGCAATTGCCGGTGGCAGTTGGTTGATTGGCGCGTGGCTGGTGGCTTTCTTTCTGGCCGTCTACTGGCCGGTGATGCAAACCGAAGCGGTTTATATGCGGAAGTTATTTGGCGAAGCATATGCGCGCTGGTCGGCGGAAGTCCCGCTCTTCCTGCCGCGCCTGACGCCATACCGTAGCGGCCAAACGCGCAGCTTTGATCTGAATCAATACCTGCACCATCGCGAATATCGCGGGCTGATCGGTTTGGGAATCGTCCTGATGGTTCTGATTCTGAAAGCCGCTAAAGTCTTTTCTTTCTGAATGGCATTAAGTATGAAACGAATTACGTATACCCTGGGGCTTTTGCTGATAACACTGGGCTGTTTGTCTGTCAACAGCGCGCGCGCTTGGCAAGACGGCGCCAAAGAAACCCAGCCCAGCCCAACGCCCTCGCCTTCGCTGAATCTGCCGCTGGCTGTATTACGCCGCGATTTCAAAGCCCGGCTGCCGATTCCGGCAGGCGAAAAGCTGGAATACGAAGTCCGTTTTTCGCGCTTTCCGATCTACGCAACGGTTGGTGCAGTAACATTTGAATTCCTAGGCGCAGCACAAACCAGCGACGCCACGATTGAAGGCTTGAATGTTGAATTCAGACCGGCAAAGGATGACCAGTTCATTCGCCTGCGGGCGTCCGCTATTTCCAAAGGCCTTCTGATTGCAATTACAGGGACGGACGTGAAGGATCGTTATGAAACCTTGGTTGACGCCAAAGACTTCTCCGCGCGCCTAAGCTTTAAAGAGATCAAGGAAGGCAAGAAGCATGTGGCGCAGGCCACTGTCTTTGACCACGAACAACAGACCGTCAAATTCACAGCTAAAGACTTGAATAATCCCCAAGCCTCGCCGCGCGAAAAATCCGCCGTGCGATTGGATGGCATGTTCGATCTGGTATCAGCCCTCTACTTTCTTCGATTGCAGAAACTGAAGGAAGGCCAGTTAGTTCGCTTCCCGGTCAATGACGACGGCGTGAATTACTGGTTTGACATCGTGGTTGGCAAGCACGAAAAATTGAACACCGATTGCGGCAATATCAAAACGATTAAAGTCGAGCCAAAACTTTTCGGCCCTGGCAAGGTTATTTCGCGGCCCGGCGAAATGACGATGTGGCTGACCGACGACAACAAACACATCCCGCTGAAGCTGATCGCCAAAACGACATCCGGCACCGTCAACGCCAAGCTGACGAACTTCAAAAACAACTGCAAACTAATTGACGATGAAGCTGAAAAACAGCAAAAACCTTAAGCCGGGAACCCATCTGCCATTTTGATTCTTTCTACCTGACGTCGGTGAAGATCCTGATGCTCGCCCAGCAAAATCATCCAACGGTAGGCGCTGATCGGCCCGAGCGCAGGATGGGTGAATTTCTGCTCTGACAAATCAATAGCTTCCAGCCGCGATTTGATTTCGGTAAATCCGTTCAATGTCGCTCGAATTCCAGCCAATGCTTCCTGGATGCCGACGCCACCCTTTGGGCAGACAGCATCTGGCGCTTGAAATTTCTGTGGCGGAGCGCCGTTCGGGAACGTGTAATCAAGGCTCAAGTCAGCGAGCGCGGGTTTGCTCTCGGCTTCGGCTTGTTTAAGCAGTTTGTGCGTAATGCGAAGCATGCCGCCGCTGACAATGCCGACATGTTCGACAATCTCCGCAATTGTCCATTCATTTTCATTCGGGCGGAAATTGGCTTGCGCATCATTGATGGACGCGACCGTGGCGGCGAAACGCTCCCCTGCCCGTTCGTGCCATGTCAGAATGTCTGCGATGGTGTGAAACTTCATTAGTGTTCCTCGAAAATAGGTGCGCCCGCATCCTTGCGGGCAAGTTGGCTGGCGAGCAATGCCCGCAAGGATGCGGGCGCACCAGCGGAGCGAGTCTACCATACGACTTCGAGCCGCTCGCAACCCACATCAGAGCCGCCTAGCTAAAGCAAAATGTGGCACGAGTAAAGAAGCTCGCACCACATTCTATCCGCCTTTATGCAGGCCCCGTCTAGCTCACTCGCTCTCGTTCATAAGTCAAGGTTGTCTTCGATAAATTCAGTCACCCGGCGCAGCCTATGAGCAGAGAGGCCCTCGAAGTGTAGATCATCCACCAGGCTGTCAGTCGAATAATGGCTCAGCAGATGCACGGCCAGCGTGTTGACCAGGGATTCCGCAATCCTTGTGGTGTTGCCATCGTACTT
>JBDSAM010000274.1:0-5098 GCA_039922135.1 Blastocatellia bacterium | reverse complement strand
AGAAGCCACATTAGGCACGATCTGAGCCACGATTGTGATCGTTGACGTGGAAGCTCCAGGCGCTCCTGATAGATTTCCCGTACAAGTAACGGTGCCATTTGTGGCATTTGGCGGCCCGGTACAAATCAGCCCATAACCTGCAACGGACGGATTATTCACAACCGACACATTCTGGAAGATGACGCCCGGCGGTAAGGGATCATTCACGACAATATTATTCGCATCCGATGGGCCATTGTTGCTCACCACGAGCGTGTAGCTGAAAGCCGCGCCGCCCGCCGTCGGAGTTGGATTCGAGGTCACCTTTGTGATCCCAAGGTCAGTGAAGGCGTTGACGTTGGTATTCACCGGCGTCGAAGCATTGTTAGCTGAGTTCGGATCCGCCGACAGTGTGACAGGCCCCGGCGCCTGGTTTATCGCCGCCGTTGAGGAAATCCGAGCCTCATTCTGAATGATCGTCCCTTGAGCCACATTGGCCGGAACCCTGACCCGATAATTCAGCCGAGCGCTAAAGCCGGCCGGCAACACACCAACCGTATAGGCCGGATTGATCGCCGTATTGAATCCTGGCCGGCACTCAATGAAGTTCCCGCCGAACACGGTACAAATAATGATAAACGTCGGCTGCGGAGTTCCATTGATGGTAATCGTGCTAGGATCCACTGCCGGAGGCGAGACGAGCACTGTGTTGTTCGGGATTGAATCTTGAATGACTACGTTTGAGCCATTGTCCGGCCCACCGTTGCCAATCAAAAATTGGTAATCAATGTTGCCCACGCCCGCCGCTGGCGCGACAACGCCCGGCGTGGTGTAGGCAACAGAAGTACCGCCCGCAACGACTGAGCCACCAAGGTTGCCACCGGCCGCATCGGCAAATTTGCTCAACGACAGGTCAGCCGTCGGCCGCACCGTGTGAACCGTGGCGTTCGACGTCGTGGTGGGGCCCCCCGGTATACCAGTCGGATTAAATGAGTAAGTAGCCGTATTGGTCAGAACAGTGCCGATAGGTGTTGCAGCTCCCACTGTGGCTTCGGCCCTAATTTTGACAAATTCCTGCGTTGTGAAGGTGTCAATCCCTGCCGCAGTACCGTCCCCAGCGATGCAAAAAAAGGACGTGCCCCCGCCACCGATGGCGCAAGACCAAGCGCTGCCAAACTGCGGCTGCTGCTGCACGGTAACATTCGTAAAGGTTGTACCAGCAGGAGCCATATCGTTAATAACAATCAACCCGCCAGCAACAGTCGTGTCACTGCTTGAGCCATTAGTGGCCTGGATGTTGTAGACGATGACCTGCCCTTGCCCAACCGCACTGCCGGTGGGTGGGACGGCATCTTTGGTGATGGTGACCGGCGCAAACATCATGTCTGCGGAAGTGGCAACGGCAGCCCCATCTGCGTTCGGTTGCGCTGGCGCGGCATGTTTAATAGCGCGGCGCAGTGATGCCGGGGCGAGAGAAAGGAATCTTTCGGCGGTCGGGCTCGCATTCACGCGCGCAGCCAATGCCTGGCGTGCAGCAGCAACTGGCCGCATCGGCGCGAAAGCGAAGACCAGCCCAGCCAGCACAAAGAACATACCCGCCGCCCAAATGGCGCGAGTGCTTGTGAGGTTTATGTTGTGTGTAGTTCGCATCGGATTTCTCCTGTACTTAAATGATTATTGAAAACCGCATGAGGCGGATCGCTTCATAACGAGTGAGTATTTCTGGTTTTGAAATTTGTCTTGTCCACCGCAAGATTCTCGTGAACAGGCCGCAACTAAATGAACACCAACCGGCCAATCGAATTTGAGTTGCCGAGCTTTACTTGATGACACTGACAGCAAGGCGATGAGCTTACCGGTCATCAACTCCCCACGCCGGGGACGATGAAAAGCTTAGCTGAACAATAAACCGCACAGAGTCAGGCGAACTCTGTTTCCGGATAATCTGATTTTCTAGTGAGTAACTTGTATGTTCGCGAAAACGATTGAGCATCATCAATAGTTCTTGAGGAGAGGATACCCAATCACGGCGCGGAGTATACGCAGGGCAATTTCCTTTAGCAAGACTTTGGCCAGCTAATCCCGGACATTTTTGTCTTCGATCCTAAAATTTCTGCTGTCAGCTCACGAAATCGTCTCGAAGGTCAGCCAGGAACGGCAGGCCGCGGCGGTAATCAAGCAATAATTCGTAATCCGCTTCGGCTGCAATCCACCCTTCCTCACTGCCTGCATCCGCCAGTAACTTTCCGCTAGGATCGAAGATCACACTGTGGCCGGAATGAGGAAGTTTCGGGTCGTTGCCGCAACGATTAACGCCAATCACATAGGCCTGATTCTCAATCGCTCGCGCCTTGAGCAGTGAGAACCAATGATCCGCGCGCGGCGACGGCCAACTGGCGATGACAGTAAACAGATTGGCCCCTAGTTTTGCCGCCGAACGGAAGATTTCAGGAAAGCGCAGGTCGTAGCAAATAAAAGACGCGACCGTAAACTCCTGCCATCGGAATAAACAGAGTTCATTGCCTGCCACGTAATGTTCCGCTTCGCCGCCCAGGGCAAAGGGATGAAGCTTGGAATACCGCGCCAGCTCGCTGCCATCTGGCGCATATACCACGGCTTCATTCCGCCCGCGACCGCTTTTGTCTTTCGCCACCACGCCGCCCAGCAAGTAGATTCCACGCGCCGCAGCCGTGTGCGAAAGGAAATCCTGCGTCTGGTGGGATTCGCTGTCCCCATTGGATTGACCGTCATGGATGGCGGCGACGTTCATGCTGAAGCCCGTAGCGAACATCTCCGCCAAAACGACCAGCGAACCCGGCGGCGGCCCAGCTTGATCCAGCAGCGCCAGCGCCTTTGAGTGATTCGCGGCCTTGTTCTCCCATACAGTGTCAAGTTGCAATCCAATGATTTTCATTGCTCACGCTCCCAAAATTGACTTGATGCCACGAACCAGACGGCCAACGCCTTCCGTTACGGTTTCTTGCTGCAATGCACCGTAAGACACACGCAGGTAACAACCATCATTTGCTGACATTCCAAACGCCGAGCCGGGAATGGCAGCGACGCCATGTTCTTTGACCAGCAGTTCGACCAATTCAAGGGGCGTCTTCGTTGTGTTTACTTTCAGAAAGAAATAGAACGCGCCTTCCGTCTGCGGGATGACACAAAAATCCCTGACCTGCTCCAATTCGTGCAACACCAACCAGCGAACTTCGGATAACTGCTCAACGCGCTCGCGGCAATACCCCGCGCCGACCTTCATCGCTCCAACTGCCGCGAACTGCGAGACGACCGGAGGGCAGATCAGGATCGTGTCTTGAATCTTGTTGACGGCCTGGAACAGATGATCCGGGATGACCATAAAGCCGATGCGCCAACTGGCAAAGCCATAGGCCTTCGACAGCGAATAGAGTGAGATCGTATGCCGCTGGCAGTTCGCAATCGAACCTGGCGAAAAATGCTTCGTGCCGTAGGTGAAGTATTCGTATGCTTCATCGCTGATGTGATAAACGCCGCGCTCGGCGCACAAGGCGTTGACTTCGCGTAAATCCGATTCGCGGTAAACCGCGCCGGTTGGGTTATTCGGCGAGATGGTTACCACCGCACGCGTCTTGTCCGTCATCGCTGCGGCGATCAAGCGCGGCTGAAGCTGATAGTTTTCATCCGTTGGCGCCAGCACCGCGCGGCAGTTGGCCATGGTGATTGCCATCTCATGATTGAAGTAATAAGGCGTTTGCAGAATGACCTCATCGCCAGCATCGGCCACGGCCAACAGCGCGTTGATAAAGGCCATGTTACCGCCTGCGGTCACAACTACGCGGCTTCCCTTCCCGACATCAATGCCATTCTCAACACTTAGCTTCTCTTCTATCAGTTCGACAAGTTGCGGAATGCCGTAGACAGCTTGGTATTTGTGCAGCGCCGGATCGGCGAGGAAAGTGTTGATCTCGGCGAAGGCTTCGGGCGGCGGCGGATACCAGACTACGCCCTGCCCCAGCGAGATCGTGCCTGGATACTCGCGAATCATCTGGCCGATGACAGGAATGATCGGTGATTGAACTGCTTGAATTCGCAACGACGATTGCATGCGCCTTCTATTTTCCTTGCAGCTTCTTCCAAGCCTCAACGTACTTTGCCGTCTTCAGATTCGTCTCGTTCCATTTTGGAGCTGCGACGTTATTGGCAATTGTCACGAGCGCCAGCGCCACCATCCGGTTGACCTTGGCCATGTTGGCGTAATCCACCTTTTCCCAGTGATCGCCCGCGGCGTGGTAATCAGGATAGACAAAAGCTGTGCAGAGCGTATGTGCGGGAACACCAGCATCAGCCATCGCCTGATTATCGCTGCGGCCAAAGAAAGCGTCGCTATTCTTTTCGTGCTTGTAGACGGTGATGCCTGTCTTCTCGCCCGCCGCTTTGAAGATCGGGCCGAGGTCTGTGAAGTCAAAGCCGGTCAAGGTAGCGTTGTTCAATTGTGGGCCTTCGCTGCTGTCCGTTCGGCCGACCTGTTCCAGGTTGACCATCGCGACAGTTTGCTTTAACGGGAAGACCGGATTGCGTCCGTAATACCGCGAGCCTTGCAACCCTTTCTCTTCGCCGAACCAGGTGATGAACAGAATGCTGCGCTTCGGTCGCGTCTTGAGCGTTCCCAACGCCGAAGCCAGTTCAACCACGGAAACCGTGCCGCTGCCATCATCATTCGCGCCATTGCAGATGTTATCTGCGGCCGACACACCGCTGCATCCGCCAATACCCACGTGATCGTAGTGAGCTGAAACAACGACATAGGTATCCTTCAACACAGGATCAGAACCGCGCAGCAGTCCAATGACATTGCGCGTGGTGAAGCTTCGCGGGGTAGTGTCGGGCGGCGGCGTTTGCCCTGGCGCAAGCGCTGGCGGCGGAGCCTCACTGCTTCCTGGCAAAGGCAGGGCTACAGGAAGCTGGGCTTCACGCACGCGCATCTTTTGTTTGCCGTCGGCAGTAGTCAGTTCGACATTGTTGTTGTTTTTGCCGGTAACATTCCACACCGCCGTTTGAAAATAACTGCGTTCGCCCCCGGCTCCTGTTGCCGCGGCATCGCCCGCCGGTTCCAGTCCTGCACGGCGAAACTGCGCGG